>NZ_JBMOWC010000036.1:0-11400 GCF_049310765.1 Bacillus sp. PSXD-155
CAATATATTTTAGGTTCATGAGTACTTACTGGGGATATTATTAGAAATATGTATTGAATTAAATACAAAGTGTATCTAGTATATTGTCTTTTTCTACCTTGTTGATACCAATATATTTCAGTGTAATTTGTAGGGTGCTCTAATTGAGTATTTCTTGCAACATCGCCATATCTTTTGTTTATAGAACCAATATCCAAAGGTTTTTAAATTATATATGAATAAATTATGCCTTCTTAGATAAAGTAAATCGAGTTCAGATAAACGAAGAACATAGAATACATAATTTTAACTAGACTTATTATTAGCTAGTGTATCCTCACCACCAAGCTCTGCCTCAATCTGCGAAGTCTTCGATGACTCATCCATACGCCAATACGTAATAAAGCTGATCGCGATACAACCCGCCACATAGAAGTAGAATAATGATTCCATTCCGATACTTTTTAGCCATAATGCGATGAACTCAGCTGTTCCGCCGAATATCGCGACTGTTAGTGCATATGGTAAACCTACGCCAAGTGCGCGAATTTCGGTCGGGAAGAGTTCTGCTTTTACAATTGCGTTAATTGATGTGTAACCAGTAACGATAATGAGACCGACCATCATGAGTAAAAATGCTACGATTGGTTCTGTCGTTTTTTCCATGAAGAAGAAGATCGGTGCTGTTAGTAATGTTCCGAGAATACCGAATGCCATTAATAGTGGGCGGCGTCCGATTTTATCGGATAGTAGCCCTGCAATCGGTTGAAGTACGACGAAAATAAGTAGTGCGACAAAGTTAATCCAGCTTACAACTTCTTTCGGAAGGCCGACTGTGTTTACCATGAACTTTTGTAAATATGTTGTGTACGTATAAAATGCAACAGTGCCTCCTAATGTTAGGCCGACTACTGTTAATACTGCTTTCGGGTGTTTCATAAGTGCACGAACGGTTCCTGCGCTTTCGCGTTTTTGTGATTTTATGTTTGAGAACTGCTCCGACTCATCCATCGTGCGGCGAAGCCATAATACAGCTACTGCGCCCATCGCTCCAATAATGAATGGAATACGCCATCCCCAAGCTTTCATATCTGGTTCGCTTAGTAATTGCTGAAGAACAATTTGAACACCTAACGCAACCATCTGTCCAGCAACGAGCGTTACATATTGGAAACTTGAATAAAAACCACGGCGTCCACTACTAGCCATTTCAGATAAATACGTTGCGGAAGTTCCATACTCTCCGCCGAGTGACAACCCTTGAAGTAAACGAGCAAGAACTAAAATAATAGGGGCCATAATACCGATACTTTCGTAACTCGGTGTACAGGCAATAATTAAAGAACCACCGGCCATAACTGTAATGGAAAGCGTTAATGCTGCCCGGCGTCCGTGCCGATCCGCATAGCGTCCCATTAATAAACTTCCGATAGGGCGCATTAAAAATCCAACTGCGAAAATAGCTGCTGTGTTCAGTAACTGACTCGTTGGATCTCCTTTAGGAAAGAACTCTGCTGAAAAATAAACAGCGAAAGCAGAGTAAACGTACCAGTCGTACCATTCAATTAAATTGCCGACAGAACCTTTGAAAATATTGCCGGCGACTCGGTTTGATTTTACTTGAGCCATACTAATTCCTCCTCTTGCTTATAAATAAAATAATAATTATGAAAGCGCGTTCATTGTAGTTGAATTGTACTGTTCTTTAAATAAAATCTCAATATTATGACAATTTTATTCTTTTTGTACTTTATGAACATGGATATTTTTAATAGTTGCTTCATTTTCAGTTTTGTCATAATAATAGAAAAAGGAGATTGATAGTTTTGAATATTTTATCAAAGGGTATGGGGTATGAAAAAATCACGCAAAGTGTCATTACAAACGAAAATAGTAAGCTTAATTATCGCGTTAATTTTATTTGTCGTTCTCCTATTAGCGGGAATATTTGTTTACATTCAGTCCGTTGATACGAAGCGCCAAGTAGAACAGTTAGCACTGCAAACGGCTAAATCTCTTTCTTTTATGCCAGCGATAAAAGAGGCTTTTCAATATAACGAGCATAAAAGTACCATTCAATCCATTGCGGAACAAGTTCGTGAGCAAGCTGGTGCGGATTATGTAATTGTGGAAGATCGCTATGGAGTTATGTATTCCCATTCTAATTCTGAGTTGATTGGTACAAAGAGTAACAACCCGTATAACTATGAAGCACTCACTTTTGGTGGTTATTATACGCTCGAAGGAAATGGTACAAGCGGTCCAGCTTTAATGGCGAAAGCACCTATTATTGTTCATAACGGAGATTACGATCAAGTAGTAGGCGTTGTGACAGTAGAGTTTTTAATAAAAGGCATTGAATCTAACATATTGAGTAGAACGAAAGAAATTATCCTCTTCTCCTTAGCGGTATTAATAGCCGGCATTGTTGGTGGAATCCTTTTAGCGCGTAGCATCAGGAAAGATACACTCGGTTTAGAGCCGAATGAAATCGCAGCGTTATACCGGGAACGAAGTGCGATACTACTATCTATAAAAGAAGGAATTATAGCTATTGATCAAAACGGTTTTATTACGATGATGAACACGTCGGCAGAAGAAATGCTTCATGTAAATGATGATTATATACAGCAGCACATTTCAAAGGTTTTACCGGAATTTCATATGGAGAGAGTGCTAGAAACCGATCAAGAAATCGCGTTTCAAGATAAAGTGTTTATTTTAAACATGACACCAATACTCGAAAATAATAGTACGGTAGGCGTTGTATGTAGTTTTAGAGATAAAACAGAACTGCAAAATCTAGTGAACACAATATCTGAGGTAAGAAAGTATTCAGAGGACTTACGCGCCCAAACACATGAGTTCACAAATAAACTTTTTGTCTTATCAGGATTACTTCAGTTAGGACATTACAGGGAAGCGATTGAATTTATTCAACAAGAATCTAACATTCATCAAAGTCAAAACCATATTTTATTCCATCAAATTCATGATGCGAAAGTACAAGCTATTTTATTAGGAAAACTCGGAACAGCGTCTGAAAAGAAAATCGATTTTCATATTGAAGGAGATAGCGCGCTTCATCCGTTACCAGACCATATAAAGGTTTCGCATCTTATTACGATCCTTGGAAACATAATCGATAATGCGTTTGATGCGGTGAGTGAACGAGAGGAAAAGAGTGTTTCCTTCTTTGTTACGGATATTGGCAACGATATTGTGTTTGAAGTGATAGATAGCGGGATAGGAATACCGGCAGAAAAAATAACAACCATTTTTCAAAAAGGATTTTCAACAAAAGGAACTGATCGTGGTTACGGACTAGCAAACGTGAAAGAAATGGTAGATCTACTAGAGGGAACAATTGAAATTCAAAACGAGAAAAATGGGGGAGCTATTTTTACAATTTACCTTCCGAAAACATTGAAAGAAAGTACATGACAAACAGGGGGATGGACATATGTTGAAGGTTGCAATTGCAGAAGATGATTTCCGCGTCGCGCAAATTCAAGAGGAGTTTTTATTAAAAATAAAGGATGTAAAAGTAATCGGAAAAGCATTGAACGCGAAAGAAACGATGGAACTACTACAAAAGGAAGAAATCGATTTACTTCTATTAGATAATTACTTACCAGATGGAATTGGAACTGACTTATTACCACAAATTCATGCTGACTTTCCAAGCGTTGACGTCATTATGGTAACGGCGGCGAATGAAAACCACATGTTAGAAAAAGCAATTCGAAACGGCGTAAGCAACTACCTTATAAAACCGGTCACGTTAGAAAAATTCGTTCGCACCATTGAAGACTATAAAAGAAAGAAGCAACTATTACATAGTAACAATGAAGTGAATCAAGCACTCATCGATAACTTCTTCGGCACTTCGCAAACAGAAGACATAAAAAACTTACCGACAGGTGTGGATCCGTTAACACTGCAAAAAGTGAAAGGAATTATAAAAGGATTCGAAGAGGGTATTACAATAGAAGAAATGGGAGAACAAATGGGGGCCTCCAGAACAACCGCAAGAAGATATTTAGAATACTTAGTAGCGACAAACGAATGCACAGTAGAGTACACATACGGCATTATCGGACGACCAGAACGAAAGTACCGAATAGGACGAGGACTATGAAAAAACGATTATTACTATGTATATGGATCATGACAGGAGTAATAGCTGGTTGTTCCTCGGAAAAATCCCATACGAATAAAGTGAACATCGACAAAGTAGAAATCGTTGCGCCGAATGTTCAAGGAGCCGGATGGGACTTAACAGCACGGTCGATGCAAAAAACGCTCACAGAAGAAAAAATCTTCACAAAACCAATCACAGTCACAAACAAAGTAGGTGGCAGCGGTGATGTCGGATGGAAATATACGAAACAAAAAGGCGGTCACGTACTGGCGATTAACTCAAGCTTACTCATAACGAACAACCTACTAGGCCACAGTAAACTAACATATAAAGACTTCACCCCGCTCGCAATACTCGCATCGGACTGGGAAGTCGTTGTCGTATCAAAAGACAGCACCATAGATAACGCAAACGAACTAATGAAACAACTAAAAAAAGACGAGAAAAACTTCAAAATCGGTGTTGCCCCCGGCCTAGGAAACGACGATCACCTATCCTTCGTACAAGTAAGCAAAGCCTTCGGCATAAACCCAGCCGAACTACAATTCTTCGTCTACGAAAACAAAGAAAAAATCATAAACGCCCTAACGAACAAACAAATAAACGCCGCAACCATGACCCTATCCGAAGCCGAAAAACAATACAAAGCCGGCAAAATAAAAATACTAGCCGTATCCGCACCAAAACGCCTAGACCGACTACCAGAAATCCCAACATGGAAAGAACAAGGAATTGACGTCATATTCCAGCACTGGAAAGGAATTATGGGCCCAAAAGATATGACGGAGGAAGAGGTTGCTTATTGGGATGGTGTTATTAAGAAGATGGTTGAGAGTGATAGTTGGAAGGGGATTTTGAGGGAGCGGGGTTGGGAGAGTTTTTATAAGGGGAGTGGAGGAATAAAATTCTTTCTCGATAAGGAAAATAAAATGTATGATGAATTGAGGAATGCAAGAGGAAAGTAGTGCACCATATAATGTTAGTTCCTTTTGGGGTATTAGCATTAGGATGAAGAAAAAATTGAGCTTGATTAGTTGAAAAAAGATTAGTTTCCTTAAAAATTAAAGTGAATTTCTGATGTTTTGTAATAATTATTCATTCATTATGTTCTTTAATTAAGACTAATAATTTAGTGGTTAAAGGGAAGCAATGTATATTGATAATTTCACTTGTTATTTGTCTATGTTTGTTATGGTGTGTTACATATAAAAATATATTATTGTTATAAATTTTACATAGCATGTTGGCTCTCATGAAAATTGGTAAAGTGAGTTAGTCTTTGGTATAATTTAAAAGCAAAAAAGAATCGTTCTTTTCGATTAAGTTGGTCATAAAGACTTGATTATTTTAAAAAGAACGATTTTTTTTTATGTAAAAAAGTTATAAAGTATGTTATCAACAGTTATAGGATAGGGAAATATATGAGTTATCTCTATCGTCAAAATATAGAATGTTTTTTATTTTTATATGATAATTAACGATTTTGTGAAAAAGGGTTAATTGAGCTGAAATAAACTAATGGTTTAGTAATAAATATTTTTAATAAGAAGGAGAAGTACAATTGAAAGTTATTGATTTATTTTGCGGTGCTGGAGGATTTTCAGAAGGATTTGAGAGAGCTGGTTTTGAAATAGTTAGAGCTTATGACATTTGGGCACCTGCAATTCTGACACATAATCAAAACCATGGGAATGGTAAGCAGATTGCTTTTAAGGGGGATATTTATGAAATATCCATGTTAGATAACGAAGAATTTGAGAAATGGATACCAGATACAGAGGTTATAATTGGTTCTCCGCCATGTATAGCTTTTTCAAACTCGAATAAATCAGGAAAAGCCGATAAGACTGAGGGAATAAAATTAATTGAGGCTTTTCTACGGATTGTTGCAAGAAAGATGAGCAAGCCCAATAGCAAATTAAAATATTGGGTTATGGAAAATGTAGAAAACTCTTTAGGATTTGTAGAAGATAATTATACAGCTGAGGAGTTAAGTTGGCCTGAATTAGGAGATTTCATATTAAATGTTCCCCAAAAAAGAATATTTAATATGAAATACTTTGGGGTTCCTACAAATCGAAAGCGTTCTATATGTGGCCTGTATCCAGATTTACAAGAATTAAATGGAGAGAAGGATATAATTACTTTAGGAGAAGTTCAAAAGGCGTTAGGTAAGCCAACTCCTCTAAGCTACTCTAATTCTTCTGAAATAGTTAAGGATCCTATCTATGGAATTGAAATGCTTAGTAAAGAATTAACAGATCATCATTATGTTAAAGAAGTGCCTTATTTTGAATGGATAAAAGCTAAACGCCAAAAACAGGATAAGGGCTATATGGGGAAAATGGCATTTCCTGAGAATAAGGATAAGCCTGCGAGAACAATTATGGCCACCTTGTCTGGATCTTCTAGGGAATCTATGATATTTAATTTAGAAGATTCTGAAAACAGGTACAGATTCCCAACTATTCGAGAAGTAGCGACATTAATGTCATTCCCAATTGATTTTCGATTTTACGGGGATAGTGATTCTGTAAAATATAGAATGATTGGCAATGCAGTAACTCCAAAATTCTCTTACGAAATAGCAAAGGTTATTCGTCAAAACCTAAATTATCAAATGTCTAACGATAGATTTTCAGTTCGAAAAAAATTTAATAAGGATATACTTTTTACAAATTTAAATGGGACTGTTTTTGATTTAAAGAAAGAAAAACCAAAAAAGTTTGAATCCAAGTATAGTTATCATGTACCATATATTATAGAGAAATCTTACAGAGTTGGTTTAGAAAACCAATTTTCTGATGGGGTTGTTCATTGGAAAACAAAAATTCATTATTCTCAGGGCAAAAATGCCAAAGTATACGAGAATATTTTTGTGAATTTATGTTTATATGAGCAAGAGGAAATATTAAAAATCACTAAATTTATAAAAAAGTATATTAGAGAAACTTATTCTTTCGAAAATATCCAAATTCAATATTGTAAAACCGTTGAAGATAGAGATGGCGTTGGACCGGATGAATTATTACAAGCTATTAAGGAATTTGTAGAATCTAATAACCAATTTGATAGATTTGTGTTTATCAAGGAAATAGGTAAAGAAATTTCTATGAAAATTGTTACGTCATATTATCTGTTAGAAAATATTTTAAAGGGGATTGAAGATGGCATCTAAAACAAAGGCATTAAGTGAAGATTTAAGAATAGAGAAACTAAACGAAATCAAAAAAAGTCAACCAATTATGACCGGTGTAAAGCTATTTTATAAGGGACAAGAAAGAAGATTTAATGTTTACCAAATACCTTTGGAGTATTTGGTTTATAACCCTTATAACGGAAGAATAGGTACGAAAGTAAAAACGTTTGAAGTAACTTCTCATAAGTTAAATCCTGAAAATCAGAATGATATTTCTATTATCGAACAATTTTTGTGGGATTCGAAGCATGATAGAAACAAGAAAACTTTAAAGAGTCTTTTGAAAATTGGTCAGCAAGAATATGGAATTGTCACTAAAAATGGCTATATAATTGATGGGAATCGAAGAGCCTCTCTTTTAAATAAAATAAATAATAATAAAGAGGAATATAGTAAAAATTATGATGTAAGACCTTGCAGTTACTTTAATGCTATTATCCTTGATGATAATGTTGGGCAAAAAGAAATTCTTCAGCTCGAAACTATGTATCAAATGGGGCGTGAGGAAAAACTTGATTATAACGCTACTGAGAAATATTTAAAATGCCAGCAGTTAAAAGAAGTAGGATATTCAATTGAAGATATAGCGGATATGATGGGAGAAGGAAGTTCTAAAAATATCCAGAAGTATTTGGATATTTTAGAGTTAATGGATCAGTACCTAGATTACTATGGTTATAATAATATGTATGCAATGTTAGATAAACGAGAGGGACAGTTTGTAGATTTAAATAATTATGAAAAAGCATATAGAAATCGAAGTGGAAACGCAAAAACGAACTGGAATCCTCAAGATGATGATATTTCTGAAATGCTGCAAATTAGTTTTGATTACATTCGTGCACAATATGAAGGGAAAGAATTTAGAAATATAGCTAAAAATGGGAAATCAACGGTTCCTCAAAGCTTTTTTGCTTCCAAAAAACTGTGGCAAGAATTTAGAGATAAACATTTTGAAAATGTTGAAGAAATCGAAGAAGATCCTATTGATGTGTTTTTATCGAGAGCGAATAATGATGAAGAAATAATTGATAGCTTAACTGAACGTGATGAAGAATGGACAAAGAAAGTTATTAAACCAATAAAAGAAAATTTAAAATACAGTAAAAGTAAGTTAGATAATATTCAACAAGCTGACAAACCATTAACACTGTTAGAACGAGCTAAAAATGCGTTGTTAGAAATTGATGAACATCAGGAAAGTTTATATAGTGAAGATGTATTAGCAACAATTAAAGAAATAAATAATTTAGCTTATAACCTTTCTAAAACGGTTAAGAAACAGCTAAATCAAACGGTGTGAATAATATGGAAAATTTAAAAATTAATTCTCTTAAAGAAAGTTATTTACTATCGGGTGAAGATACTAAAAAGCTCAATAAACGTATCATATTCCATTTGAAGAGGGCTTTTGATGCAATTGAGACTGAAAAAGGTCTTGAAATCCCGAAAAATAATGAGAATGTTATTTCTGAATTAAGTGATTATTTATCTAAAAAACAAATTAGTTTACTTTTAGATACAGAAGCAGACCATACATTAGTTAATTTGTATAAGGAAGAAATGGATTTTAAAGAGTTCTCAAATAAAGCAAAAGATATTTGGAATAGAAATGTAAATGAAGGTGAATTTCGAAAATTCTGTGAATCGCTAAATGGAAATTTGGTACGTACTTTATATCCATTGCAGCTGTTGGCTGCATATCACTTAGCTTTTTCTCAGAATGCTTGTAATTTTTCAGTTCCGGGAGCCGGTAAAACAAGTATAGTCTATGGAGCATATAGTTATTTAAATTCACTAGATATAACACATAAACAATTTGTAAATAAAGTACTTGTGATAGGACCACTAAGTTCCTTTGGCCCATGGGAAAATGAATTTAAAGATTGTTTTGGAAGAGCACCTGAAGTAAAAAGGCTTTCGGGGGGGAATCTTTCAAGTGAATTAAGAAAAAGATATTTTTTTAGTAGAGATACTGCTGAATTAACTTTAATTTCGTATCAAGGTATTATTAATCAAAAGAAAAATTTAGAGTTCTTTTTAAAAAATAATGATGTAATGATCGTACTTGATGAAGCGCATAAAATAAAAAATACAGATGGAGGTAGTATAGCTGAAACTATATTAGATTTGGCTCCGTTAGCTAAAGGTAGGGTGATTTTAACTGGAACTCCTGCTCCTAACGGATATAGGGACTTATATAATTTATTTAAATTTATTTGGCCTAATAAAGAATTAATAAATTATAGTTTAAATCAATTGGATGATATGACAGAGAATCCTCGAGACCCTAGAATACAGCTGTTAATTGATGATATCTCTCCTTATTTTGTGAGAATCAAAAAGAAAGATTTAGGTTTGCCTGATAAAGTGGAAAATCCACCTATTGTGGTACCCATGGATAGTACTCAAAAATTAATCTATGAGACCCTAGAACAAAAGACTATTAAAGATTTAGTTGATAATGACGTAGGTCTAGTAGATGAGTTTAAAAAAGCTAAAATAATTAGGCTAATGCAAGCAGCAAGTAACCCATATTTATTATTAAAGCCAATTCAAGAAGGGATTTCAGGCATAGATTATTCCCCAAAAACATTTGATGAAGAATTAATTAATACCTTGATTAACTATGAGCGAACAAATTCAGTTCCTCCTAAATTTGATGCTGCTTTAAAGTTAATTCAGGATTTAATTAGAAGAGATGAAAAGGTAATTGTTTGGGCTATTTATATAGATACTGTTGAAAGATTTTCGGATTATCTTCTAGAAAACGGAATAGAGTGTAAAATTTTATATGGAAAAACTAAGGTAGAATCAGAAGGTTTAGATGAGGCTGTGGAAACTAGGGAGAAAATAATTAGGGAGTTCCATAGTGATGAGTCTGAGTTCAAGGTTATCATTGCGAATCCTTTTGCTGTAGCAGAATCTATTTCTTTACATAAAGCTTGCCACAATGCAATTTATTTAGAACGAAACTTTGATGGGGCGAGATACGTTCAATCTAAAGATAGGATACATCGTTATGGATTAGGTATGAACACTATAACAAATTATTATTATCTAATAACCGAAAATTCGATTGATGAAGTGATTGATGATAGGCTGATTGAAAAAGAAAATTTAATGATTCGTGTAACTGAAAACTCTGACATACCCTTATTCCAAGTATTGGATGAAGAGATTGATAAAAGTGATATTAAGGCGTTGATTGAAAACTATGTTAGCAAAAATCGTTAACTGTCGGGCATATGCTGATTTGCATAAATGTATATTGGTGCTAAATGTTTTAAAGTCAGAGTATAGATCTTTTCAAGAATTGCATACATATTTTTCAAATGACATAGTGATAAATATGAATCTAGGGGATACCTTAAGGTTATTTGAGGTGCTAGGATATCTTTTCATAATTGAAGAAAATGAGATTACGAAGTATAAAGTTATAGACACTGAGTATAGTCATAGCTCTATAATAAAAGATATTTTAAATTTATTAATCAAAAATAAGGTATGTGAATTACATAGGATTGATTTCGATTTTTATATTAAAATTAATCAAGAGTTCTATGCACTTCGAAATTTATTATTACTCTCAGAATCTATAATGAAATCTCAAATAAAGCAATTTTATCGGATTGATGGTGTTTTTTCAGATTACTTGCAAAAATTCTCGCGGAAAATTAGCAAGGAGCAATTCTTAAAGCAATTAGAAAAGCAAAATGAGTTAGGAGAGCAAGCTGAAAAGTATGTTTTAAAACTAGAACGTAGTAGGTTTAATTCTTTACGTGAAATTAAACATGTCGCGCTTGACGATAATAATATTGGATATGACATAATGTCTTTTATAGATGATAAAAGTGATGAGTATGATAAATTTATTGAGGTTAAATGTTATTCAGGGTATGTCAATAGATTTTTTATAAGCAGAAATGAAATAGCACAATCTAAGAAATTAAGAGAGAATTATTTTTTGTATCTTGTTGACTCTAAATTTGATTCTCCTCCGGTCGTTATTCAAGATCCTTATAAATTTATATTTAGTAACTCGGAAATAGCTTATGAAATTGAAAATATTAGCTAT
>NZ_JBMOWC010000037.1:0-46787 GCF_049310765.1 Bacillus sp. PSXD-155
AACATTAGACACAAATACTACATGTAATGTTGAATTTATTACCTATTCAAAATTCTGTTTGTTCATTTTTTCTTAAAATACAAAAATATTTAACTTATAAATATACAAGCTATAATAGGGATGTCTAGGGATAACCTATTAGTACCTTAGAAAATATCAACTTTCTAAAATTGGACAAGATGAAAAAATCACTCATAGAAAGGTGTGTAATCAAAAGAAAATTCATTAAAAATTCTTTAGTAGCAAAAGACATCGCATTAGCTATGCCTTAGCAATGTCTACAATGTTGACGAGGTTATTGAAGCGATATAAAGGGATGGAAGACAGATGTCTCACGAATTAAAAGCAATAGTTTTAGGGGGAATTCTGGACATACTTACAATTTTTTAATCCTTATTCACTTAAATATACCCATCTACAATCAAAAGATTTTGAAAGCGTTAACAAACGTTGGATTTTAGATTCAATTAGAGAAGAACACACGATTTGAGGAACTTGTAGGAGATTCATTTTCCAGAACGACTTATATTCCTAAGACTTAAGAATAGGATACAAGGAGGATTTATTATATGAATGGGAATACTGCTAAAAAAATAGAATTGCAATCTGAAAATGCTGTGATTACAAACGAGAAATATTTGGATCCTAAAAAGTGGCATAAGCAAGATACTACGTGGGCATTGAGCCTTTTTGGGACAGCAATTGGAGCAGGAGTACTCTTTTTACCAATTAATGCAGGTTCAGGTGGTTTATTATCATTATTACTCATTACATTACTTGCCTATCCAGTTATGTATTACTCACATAGAGCGCTTGCTAAAATGATATATGCTTCCAATTCTGCCGATGAGGGAATTACGGGTACAATAAGAGAGTATTTCGGAAATAAGGCGAGTATTATTTTTAACATCGTATACTTCGTCTCAATTTATACAATTGTCTTGATGTATTCAGTTGCACTTACAAATACTGCAAGTAGTTTTATTGTGAATCAATTACATATGAAAGAGCCCTCAAGAGCCATTTTATCGCTTGTCTTAGTACTGGGTCTTATCGCTATACTAAATTTTGGTCAAGATATCACTGTAAAAATTATGAGCTTGCTAGTATACCCTTTCATAGCTTCTCTACTATTTATCGCAATATCTCTAATTCCTCAGTGGAACACATCAATGCTTAGTTTTTCAGATGTCTCTACTGCTTCAACCGGAACAGGTTATTTGGGAACGATATGGATGATACTACCTATCATAGTGTTTTCATTCAACCATTCTCCAATGATTTCGTCTTTTGTGATAAAACAAAGATCTATGTATGGAATAGAAGCAACTGATGCTAAATGTGCTCAAATACAAAAAGTTTGTTATATCATGACATTCGTTGTTGTTATGTTCTTCGTTTGGAGCAGCGCACTGAGTTTGACTCCAGATGATTTAAAAGTGGCAAAAGAGCAGAACTTATCAATCCTATCCTATCTCGCTAATGAACTTAATTCGCCAGTAATTACGATTGCAGCTCCTATTATTGCTTTTATGGCTATAACAAAGTCTTTCCTTGGTCATTATATAGGATCATATGAAGTAATGCGTGACATGATTATCAAATTTGGTAAAACACGTGGAAAAGATATAGAAGAAAAAACAGTTAAGACAGTAATTCTTACTTTTGTCGTATTAACATGCTGGTATGTTGCTTATGCAAATCCAAGTATTCTTGGGCTCATTGACGCTCTAAGCGGTCCATTAGTTGCTGCTATCTTATGTCTATTACCAATGTATGCGATCCGTAAAGTACCGGTATTAGCTAAATATAGAGGTAAAATGAGCAATGTATTTGTTATTATTGTAGGAGTACTTACAATCTTAGCAAGTATTAAATCTTTATTCTAACTTACTAGTTGATTATCGTTATTACAAATCAGAATAACAAATTATCAAAACGAAAAGAAGTTGACGAACGATGTGTACAAACATAAAAAATCTATATATATTAAAAATTTAATTTACGTTTGTCTATATTAATATACTAGGATTAACCAAGAAGCATCCAACAAATTATTATTAATCACTACATTTTCTTTCATAGTATGTCAACGTATAAAAAGACACTTTCTATAGTGTCTTTTTATACGTTATAAGATGAATACACTAACTACATACTTATAATTGGAGAGCTTTTGTGAATATCTTCTGTGAGTTGGTCCTTTTCTTTCCCCGTTCATTTCTTCTTTTGAAAAGGTACCCCTATATGGACTAAATATCATAAAATGTTAATTTTCTTTTGCTTGCCTATATATTCAATCGCCATCCAGCCATTTTTGGGTATGTTCGATAAAACGTTTTGTCGCTGGTAATGCGTGTTTAATTGAAGTAAGTGACAACCCAAGCGATCGTTTAGGTTTGTCTTCCAATTCCACAACCGTAACATTTTTGCATTGTCCTTGTAATGCGAGTTCAGACATGACACTGATTCCAAGGCCGTTCTCCACCATCGCGACAATCGCATGATCATCACCGGTTTCAAATTGGATATCGAGATGAACCCTAGCAGCTTGTAATACTTTCCTAACATCGTAACCACATGAAGAAGCAGGCATAATAAAAGGCTCTTTCTTGAGCTGATCGTACTGAATTATAGATTGTTTACTTAATGAGTGATTTTTAGGAAGGACACATAGCATTCGATCTTTTCTTAGTGGAATAGATTCTAGATGGCCCGACGACGGTAGTGACATAAAACCTAAGTCAATCACCCCTTGTTGAATCCACGTTTCAATCATTCCATAATCACCTTCCATTAATTTGATTTCAATTCGAGGATATTCCAAGTGAAATCGATGAATGATTGCAGGCAACCAGTGAATAGAAACGCTTGTAAAGGTTCCGATGCGCAAGGTTCCTGCCACTATCCCATTAATCTCTGCAACAGTTTGCTTCAATCGCTCATTATGATTTACTACTTCACGAACATGCGTTAAAACACGCTCACCATTTTCTGTTAATCGAACACCCGTTTTATTCCGGGATAACAGTTGAAAACCATACTCCAATTCAAGACTTCTAATCGCATGGCTGACACCTGACTGAGTCACATTCAGTGCTTCGGCCGCTCTTGATAAGTTCCCCATTTCAACCGTCTTCAGAAAGATTTCTAACTTAGTCAGACTCATCGATTCTCCTACTTTCTCATGTATGAATTTTGTTCAAGTATAACATTACATATATTCGTTTTACTAATACTTGAATCACAATTAAACTAAGTACATAAAAATTTTAAAGGAGAACTAAAAATGAAACCAATAAAGGCTAATCTTATGATCTTACTTGTTACAATGACCTGGGGTACTTCCTACCTTTTTATGAAAATCGGATTGGAAACTGTCCCTTCATTTTCTCTTGTTGCATTACGCTTTGGTATTGCTTTTTTGGTTTGTGCTGCTGTTTTTTTTAAACAATTTCGTTCAATTCATTTTGTCACCTTAAAATACGGCTTTATTCTAGGATTTTTACTTTTCGTTGTATCTGCTTCAGTCATCTTAGGTTTAAAAACGACATCAGCTTCAAATGCTGGTTTTCTAGCCAGTTTGACCGTAATCTTTATCCCTTTATTATCTATCGTTCTGTTTAAGGATCGACTGAGCTACAGACTAATCATTAGTTCCCTTGTTGCAATGACTGGAATTGGTTTACTGACTTTGAATAATCAATTAACACTTAATTCTGGAGATTTACTCTGTATACTCGCTGCTCTCTTTTATGCTTTTCATATTATTGTCACCGGAAGGGCGGCTAAAGTTGCCAATACATTGCAGCTTGGAATTCTTCAGTTGGGATTTGCAGGAGGGTTTGGCGTACTCTCTGCCCTGATTTTCGAAGAACCGCAACTTCCATCCACTAAAGAAAGTTGGATCGCTGTACTGGTATTAAGTATATTCTGCAGTGCTTTTGCCTACATCATTCAGGTGATGGCACAGAAATACACAACACCGACACATACAGGACTCATTTTTTCATTAGAACCTGTATTTTCTGCACTATTTGCATACCTGTTCATGAACGAAGTATTGTCACTCAAAGGGTATATCGGAGCATTACTTATTCTAAGCGGTGTTATACTTGCTGAGATAAAAGTAAAACGAAAATCTACATTATTGCTCTAAACCTAATCGTTCTTAACATAACAGAATCGGCAATTGCTGTCTCTGGTTTATATATTATTAGGGCTTTATCAACATTGTTTACTAATATTTGGTCAGGAAGTCTTGTAGATCGTTCAAATAAAAAATATCTCATGATAGTACTAGGTTTATTTTTTATGCGAGCCCCCTCACCATCAATTTAAGAATTAAAAAAGAGGGGATTATCCCCCTCCTTTTTACGCTTGCTCCGACTGTCGGAATTATTTAATATAACCACGATTCAACTTAGTTAACTTTTCATTGATGTTAAAAATTCTTACTCTAATATCTTTAACACCAGCTGCTTCAAGTCTGCTCTTGTGCATTTCCGCATATTTTTCAGCATCTTGTTTTTCTTCAAATACATAAATGCCTCCAGCTTCTTTTGTTTCTTCATTCTCAGTCCATATTTTCCAGTGGAATCCTTCTTCTTCGTTAATACTATTTGCTAAATCCCAAAATCCTTTTTCCATTTCTTCACCAAAAGGACCTTCAAACGGAAAATCAACTTGTAATAAATATGCCATCTTCACTCACTCCTATTTTAATATAAAATTCATCGAGAATTCCTTTGTATAAAAATTCTTCCCATTCTTTTACTGATCATGATTCGAATGAAAGTAATGTCTAAATTCGTATTGCTATTATTATTCAAGCACTAATTGGAGAATCCCCCTATTTGTAACATAATCACAAAACGATAGTAACTTGAACGCATAAAGTGAAAGTTTAATAGTTTTCAGTTATGTTTAAAAAATGTGATACAAACTTATCCCTAAACTAAGGACAAACAAAACAAGTGCAGGTATTGCTTTCTTAAAGGGATCTCTCGCTAATACAATTAGAGTTAATGCGGCTGCAAGCATCGTACCGCCTAATAACAATCCTGCTAATAAAGCTACTGTTGGAATCCAAATTCCTATCAACATTCCAATCGCTCCTACAATCTCAAAAGCTCCAGTTAAGAAATTAAAAAACGAAGGTAAACCAAATCGTTTGAATTCATCTGCCATTTTCCCCGATATAATTTTCGTTCCTGTCATTAAAAAGAACAGAAACAACACTACTTTTACAATATTGATGAAAATTAAAATAGTAATCACACCTTTCTTATTATTTGATAAAAACTCAGTATTGTTCAGGTAGTAGTCACTACCTTTACCCTATTTCCTGAGATTACCCGTATGGAAGTCGCTTCAATTTACATTACCCTTCTCAATATTAAAGGGCCGGAAATTATATGCTATAGCATATATAATACGAAAATTTGACTGGTACTAGGTAAAAAAGTGACCCTGAATCAGATATGATACAAAATAAAGTTATCTTCCCATTCGTCCAAACAAACAAAAATTATATGCTATAGCACATATAATACCTAAAACAAAGTTTGTTCCTTATGAATAGCGTAGCATCAATAAGGAACAAATATTAATAGTGTGTATCATACAATTTGTTTAATAACGATTGTAATACTTTAATTTCTTCCTCGCTCAAATTACTCGTAACGAAATGGTGAGCGTCTTTCACTACAGGCAAGATTGTTTTCTTTAACTCGTCACCTTTTTCAGTTAAAAAAAGGTTATGTGAACGCCTATCTTGGTCATTCAAAGCCTTCTTTACAATCCCTTTTCTCTCCATTGACTGTATCATTCTAACAACAGTAGTTTGATCTTTATCAATAGCTTCCGCCAACTCTTTTTGAGTAGTGCTCCTTTGGCTACAAAGAACACTAATAATCCCCCACTGCTCTGGCGTAACTCCATACGGCTTTAATTTCTTCGTAAAATAATTGGTCATTTTCACGTCAGTACGGTGAACAAGATAGCCTATTAAATCATGTAAGTTCATATATCACCTCTATAAATTAAAATATAAAAGGATATAGCATACCAGTCAATCATTCACAATGAATGTATTTGTTTCACCATATATATGCTATGGCACATATATTAAAGTAGATTATTTTAATTGTCAAATGATTTACCTATTATTTTTCGAAAACAAAATCGCACCCTTAGATTATAGCAGGAATAACTAATCTGACGTATTTCTCTGGCGATTTCTCCCCTGTCGTTTTATGATATTCTAATAACATTTGATAAAATATGGTATCTACAGACTGTCAAACACCTTTCAAGATACCTCATCCCGTTCTTGCTGTTGCAAGATAAACAGCATATAATCAGTTAACCACCCACATTAGCAACGAAAACATAAAGAAAAGGCATTCCAAATATGAAACACCTTCTTTCGTTTTATAAAACCATCCACTTAAATCTATTTTACAAATATAACATTCAACACGCTGAAATCTTCTATTTAACGTAATCACTCATTTAACTAAAAAACTTAGTTAATTGCACAATGCTCTTCTGACTTTTCTTGCAAAATTTAGTGGATCATCAACGTCTTCGATATTAACGTAAATCAAATTTGGATCATCACATAACCACTCATTGTGTATAGACGAAACGATTATTCCTTGTTTAATAATTGTCGCCACAAATTCAGTGACTTCTTTTTGTAAGAGTGCTACTCGACCTAGGCATAATGCCCGTCCAGTTTTATTGTCTCGTGATTCGAATGAAAAGGAAGTTGTTACTCTAAAACGTTTTCCTAAGATTGTTGCTCGTATTTCATCCCTGTTTATTGTTGCCACGCATTTCCCACCGGCGAATCCTTCTTGCCCGCCAATAATTCTTGCAAACTGTTGACAAATTAATTCATCATTAAACGCCATACCTTTAATCATCCCCCCTTTTACTGTTAGGTTATGAATGAATACATAGGTCTGAAACGGTAATGAATCTAATCTATTAAAAAAATGATGGCAATCTACCGAGAGCTATTAGCTCAATTATTCTTGATTATTTAAATTAACTCAGCTATATATATTAAGACATTTTTAAAAAGCATAAAAAAGACACCCTAAGGTGCTATCCTCCGACTTGAGAATCGTATCTATGTATGGAGAAATTTAGAAAAGACAAATACAAAAGAGAAAATTCTAACTATAATTTATAGAACTCTTATGCCATGAATTACTTACATATTTCCTTATTTACCAGAAGAAGAATCTCAGTTACATTATTTTCTGAACAGTCTCGTTAAAGCCATCCCAAGAAATCCAATGCCCATTCCTATTAGCCATCCAGTTTGGGCATTACCTAACATAGATCCCACTCCTCCACCAAGAAACATACAGCCAACGAATACTAATCCTCCAATTCCCCAATTCGGCCGTTCCATAATTCAATCACATCCTTTCAATAAAACATATGCGATTAGCTACCTCAACTTTCTTCCATAGGATAGCTCATTATTTTGCTTAAGTTTAGCGCTTCAAGTAATTCATAAGATGTGAAGCTTGAGTCATTTATATAGATTGTAGAAGTATGAAGATTTTCCACATTTTAAAATAGTAAAGTATAAACATGAAAAAACACCTAACAAATTTGTTAGGTGTTTTTTCAAATATGCGATATTTATTTAATCTTCATTATTGATTTCTATTGTACCTGTCCTAGCACTAACTTTTAAAATATTTAACAGATTATCAGGTGTCTTGATTTCCACTTCATATTCAAATTTTGATTGTGCTAAGTTGTCATCTTCTAATTCAAATTCTTTTTTCACATTCATAATTTCTCCATTTGTATGAGCTAAAGAAATTTCACGAACTTGTTTCTCTGTGTAGTTTTCATTCTTTTTTGCATAATTGTAACCCATACCATAATATCCACCAACAATAGCAATACCACTTACTAAAATAGCAATTACACTTATAATTATTTTCTTTTTATGTTTTAACATTTTCATCCACTCCTTAATGATTAATCATCTATTCCAAATCTTGCTTCAAGTGCATTTTCTGCTTGCTCTAATTGATCTTCCAGTATATCGTGTTCTTTTTCTTGCGTTTGATATTGTTCAACAGTTATCGTTCCAGCGTGATAATCTGCTTCTAGCTGATTATCAGATAGATCTATCTTGTCATCCAATTGGTCAATTTCTTTTTTTGCTGCTAAGTACGTATTTAAGTTTTCTTCTTTTGCTCCAACTGGTTTCGTTTTATTTGCCTTTTCTACAATAGATGTGACTTCGTTTTTGAAATCTTGTATTTGCTTCTTATCATTTGTAGCAGGCCCTATTTTGTTTGGTTCTTGTTGTAGTTGAGCGACTTCTTTTTGTAATTTATCATTTTCCACTTTCAGTTGTTGTACTTCTGTATTGTTATCAGCTTGAGTAGAACAAGCTGTTAAGAATAAACAGGACATTGCTCCAATCAGCATCCATTTTCCCATTCTGTTTTCCTCCCTTTACATGTGCACCTTATCCTTGCCTTTATATTACTGAACAAACATTAAAGGAAGATTAATGTACAAAAAAATAAAGTGAAGGCTTTTACAGGCAGTTAATCCCTACCTAACTCCCTCGCATTCACCGAATTTTGAGGGAGTAGTCTTACTGCCCGTTAATGCGGGATAAAATGATATAATTAACTAGTTTCTAATCTTTCTTTAATGTTTTGGAATTATAGTGATACATATTAATAAGAAGAAAAGGAGAATGTTAATGCGAGTTCTTATTGTCGAAGATGAACAAGACTTACAAAATATATTGGTGAAACGATTAAATGCAGAACATTATAGTGTCGATGCATGTGGGAATGGAGAAGATGCCCTAGATTATATAAACATGGCTACCTACGATTTGATTGTCCTTGACATTATGATTCCCGGAATAGATGGTTTACGCGTATTACAAAGATTACGCGCGGACAATAATGCAACTCCTGTCTTGCTTCTTACAGCTAAAGATACAATTGATGATCGTGTAACAGGACTCGACTTAGGTGCGGATGATTATTTAGTAAAGCCGTTTGCTTTTGATGAACTGTTAGCAAGAATTCGAGTGTTAATGCGAAGAAAAACAGGAAATACATCTAATGTGTTTGAAATCGCTGACCTAGTGGTAGATTGCAATATGCATAAAGTAACAAGAGGAGACCAAGTTATCACTCTTTCCAGTAAAGAATTTGCTATTTTAGAATATATGATTCGTAATAAAGAAGTTGTGCTGACACGAGATAAAATTGAGCAACATGTGTGGAATTACGACTATGAAGGCGGATCGAATATTATTGATGTTTACGTCCGCTATCTTCGTAAAAAAATTGATAGCCAGTTTGAAACGAAGTTAATTCATACAGTACGCGGAACTGGTTACGTATTGCGAGTAGAATCATGAAAAGACTATCAATAAAAATGAGAGTGACCCTGTGGTATACGGGGCTAATTGTAATTATTATGGCACTCGTGTTAGCTTTTATTTTAACTTCTTCAGATAAAGTTTTGCTTTTTAATATGAAAGATCAATTAAAGAGCACAGTAAAAGAAAGCATGGAAGATATCGAATATAAGCATGGGCAGTTAAAGATTGACGATGATTTTGAAACCTTAGAAGATGGAGTAAATATAAGCATTTATAGTAAACAAGGTGAGCTGTTGGTAGGACATAGTCCAACAAGCTTTAATAAAAAGATATCGCTTAAATCCGATGAAATACAAACCATTAAAGACGGCAATAAAGAATGGATAGTATATGATTTTCTCCATAATGCAGGCGGCGATGAGCAAGTCTGGGTTCGTGGAATAATGACTATGAACCAATTATCCTCAACGATGAATACGCTTATCGTAGTAACGATCATCTCATTCCCATTACTTATTCTCATTGCGGCAGTCGGGGGATATTTTATTACGCAAAGAGCTTTTCGACCTGTGCAACAAATGAGTGATTCAGCTAGTAAAATTGGTGATGGTAAAGACCTTTCGAAGAGAATTAATTTACAGGGTTCACCGAAAGACGAAATATATCATTTAGCACAAACCTTTGACAAAATGTTTGAGCGATTGGAGACATCATTCGAAAGTGAAAAACAATTTACATCTGACGCATCTCATGAATTAAGAACACCAACATCTGTTATTATTTCGCAATGCGAATACGCTTTATCGCAGAGAAATAATCCGAAAGAAATGGAAGAATCGTTAGAAGTAATTTTAAAACAATCACGTAAAATGTCCGCTCTAATCTCACAACTCTTATTATTAGCACGAGCTGACCAAGGAAACCATAATACTTTCCAATTTGAATGTATCAATATGAGTGAATTAACGGAAATCGTTGTAGAAGAGCTTTCATTAATGGTTCAAGAAGCTTCGATTGATATAACAACTAATATAGAGGAAGACCTATTTATTAAAGCAGATCAAACATTGATGATGCGCTTATTAATGAATTTACTAACGAATGCGATTGCTTATAGTAAAGCGAGCGGAACTGTGCATATGCAACTATTCCGTGATGAAACCAACATAATAGGTAAAGTCTCCGATAATGGCATCGGCATCAGCGAGCAACATATTACTAAAATATGGGACCGCTTCTATCGAGTTGACGCAGCACGAACATCTTCAAACATCGGAAACACAGGTTTAGGATTGTCGATGGTAAAATGGATTGTCGAACTACATGGAGGAGAAATTACGGTTGAAAGTAAATTAGGAGAAGGCAGTACTTTTACATTTAAACTACCAATTGAAAAAAGAGCATAATTTATACGTGTCTGTCGCTTCAGAATAAAGATTGATTCAAAGGCTCTCTACAATCCTTATGTAAAAATAACTGACGCATTTTAAACATCATCGATTTTATCATTTTGGACAACCTATTCTGTTAAATTAATATACATGCGAAAAAACTATCAAAATAAAACCCCAGAAATCCAATGGTCTCTGGGGCTTCATTATATATTTAGCTCTTTTTGCTTTTTGTTTTGTTTATGTCTATACAGTAACTTTCGACTTATTAGAGAAATCACTAATAAGGTCAGAATTAATAAGATAAGTTGCATAAATGATAGATCAAAATATTTAGCACCTGTAACGATTAAAAGTGTAGAAATCGTGCCTTTTACAACGAAAAAAATAATAACCCATAACCCGCCTTTTTTCCAGTTCATTTTATATTACCCTTTCCTACGTTTAAATTCTTAAAATATTTAATGATAGTTCGTAAATATGACAACTTAATAGAAATCTATTATATTAACAAAAAATTCATGTCTAATTAAATGCGACGATTCTATATTAAGTGAAAATGATATTCATTGTCAATTTTATTGATTATTTGAATACTTATTCTTAATCTCTTTCTACTTTGTTTCTTATAAGCAATACACTTTTATATTCAAACAAAAACACCTCCATTACATTTGCACACTTAGTATGCGAATGCAAGAGGTGTTTTTTCATATACCATCAGGTAAGATTTCCTGCTTTGTTTATTTCTAGATACGTAGCTATTTTTTAGTACACAATTACTGGATCATACGTGTTCAAACTATCATATACAGTTTTTGCAACATTAGGAAGAAGGTTCACACACCCACCTGATCCTCCTGTTAAATAAGCATTATTTCCCCAGTCTTTTCGCCAGCCGGCATCGTGGAATCCTTGACCGCTATTTGTGAATGGAACCCAGTAATCTACTTTAACCGCATAATCAGCTTTCCCTACTGCGCTACCTCTTAGCGTGTACGGTGTTCGTTTGTATAGGACGTACCACACACCTGGTGATGTATCTTCACCCGTGCTATGTTTACCCGTTACTACATTTGTTGTAACGACTAATTTTCCATCTTTATAAATCCAAATTTGTTGCTCTGCAATTGAAACTTCCGCATACGTGTCTCCGATGCCATTATTCGATGTTGTTTTATAACCGATACCTTCCTTCTCCCAACCATTTCCGTGAATATTAGAAGCAGAAAGCGACTTTTCGCCTTTCTCAAAGGCTTGTTGAACTTGTTTAGTTTCTTTTTCAACATCTAGTGCCCAGCCGTAGCCTTGCCCTTTTACTGATATAACTGAACCGGAATGCGTTTTAAATGAGAAATCTTTATTTAATGTTGATTTGGCATTATTAATTTCAGTAATTTTCTTCTTAATGTCACTCGCATCAATTGTAACTTTCATATCCTTTGACATAGAGGCATTTTGAATTAAATCTTTCGCTTTTAAAGGATAAACTTCATCCTGCACTTTATACTCAACAGACTGCCCAAGAAGATTCTGTAGTGCTTTCTCCTCTTTTTTGACAATCGGATCGTCTTCTTTAATAGGTTTTATGTATGCAGACTTCAGATGAATTTCGCTTTTATATTTTTGCTTATCGTAATCTTTCAGTAGACTAGTAACGTCATACTGTTTTCCTTCAACACTTTTCGAAATAACAATTTTCCCTTGTTCTAGCTTCGCCATAGCATCTTGAGGCGCTTTTAATTTTTCATTCATAGAGATGAGCGTTTCTTCTACAAGTTTTTTCATCGTTTCACTACGATACTGATCTGCCTTCTCTGGTAGTAATGAATAATTTTCTCCCTTTGAGGAAGGGAAAAATGTCCACTGACTTTTTAATAGTTTCTTAACTTGAGGCAAATCTTTTTCCGTAAGTTCCGTTTTTGTATCTTTTTCATCTAAAATTTGTTCTTGATCAACATAGACTTTGTTTGCTAGTCCAGATGTCTTTAATTTCTGTATTGCCTGATCAGCGCTCAGACCACCAACTTTTGTGTCATTAATTGTAACATTCGAATTGAAGTGAGTTGCCTGATAATAACTCATTCCCCCAATAAGAAGTGCAATTACACCAATACCCACTGCGATAAACTTCCAATTTGTATAACGTTTTTTGGATCTTACTCGTTTTTGATCAATTTCTTCAACTGATTCATTTGTTGTATTGTTGTTCATCAATCTTTCCCCCGTATGCATTAACGTCAAACGATTTTCAACTAAAATCATAGACTAGTGTACCTTATTTTCCCTAAAATTTCATTATTTCCGACCACATTTTATCGCAATTTAATAATTAAATTTAGATTTTTTAATAGTACGATGCATTGAACAGCCCTTTACAAGTCATAAAGTGAAACTTAAATCAACCGTCACACCAAGAGATTTAGCTTAATATTCTAGGGGGAAATTTTTCTCTTTACGTAAAATACGAATTATATTATCCATTTTTATGAACATCAACCCCTAATTTTGTCAAAAAAATAAACGATAGTCCTTCTACATTTTTGATAAAAGGACTATCGTTTTTTTCAGTTAGAGTATTTGTATAATCGTTTAACTTTTTATTTCCTGAAGGTCTAACGTGATGAAGATGATGAAATTTCATCTCATAGCCTTTAAATGAAAAACATTATGTTTTTTATGACAATCAAGTTTATTTTTATAAATTAAACCCTTAGCTTGATGCCTCCCATATATCCAGCAGCCTAAGATTAAGTAAGAGTCCGTTCAACTAGATTTTTTCTAATATTTTTAGGAGCGTCTTATTTCAGTATCGTTATATTACACTAATAGAATTTAAAACACATCCGTATGCTATTTAGTAGAATTTACGATTCGAGACATAATTATTGCAGTAGCCAAGATAATAATAGCGGTTATCAAACCAGATTCTCCAATCCAAATCTCAGTTTGATCTCCTGTACTTGCACGTGCGAAAGGTCCTTGAATAATGGCATTCCAAGTAGTATGAATGATAACCGAAGGCCAAACGCTACCTGTGATAAGTCGTAAATAAGCTGTAATATAACTGAATGGCACAATACAAAAATAGATGCCAAGTACTGAAAGTAGGGCAGATGTTCCCTCTACATATAGACCAGCAATAACAATTGGAACATGCCACGTTGCCCAAATTAATCCGCTAATAAGAATGGGACGTGAAAACTCTGCATCGATTAGCCTTGTGAGCATATAACCTCGCCATCCTATTTCTTCCCCCATAACTGGGATTAAGTTAAGCAAGCTTCCTAAAACTCCGCTCAGTACTACTATAAAAATGAAACTTAATGGTATCGGTAGATATTGAAATCCAAGTATATTGTAAATAGGTTCTAGCATACCACCTTGCGGGGGCTGAAACTTCGCAATTCCGCTCAACCAGGCGATAGAATAAGTAATTCCACATATAATCATAGGTATTAACAGAGCAAAACCAATCCCCTTCCATATCTTTAAGTTACCGAGACTAAAAGATACATCTTTAAACCCTTCTTTCAATATTATGCGAGTCAAAATAGAAGAAAATGCTGGGGTAAACATATATACCACAATAAGCGGCATACTTTTAGTAATCATTACTACTACATTTAGAATAATAGAAGTAATGGTTAAGATACTTAGAAAAAGTTGAAGTCCTATTTTAGCACGATGGATTTTATCTTTATTGTGGAACGATTTTGCGTGTAATAACATTGTAATCCGCCCTTCCCCTTTTATTCATTTGTTTATCAAATTTACTTCCTGTCATTTCAACAGCTACAACTTAGAATAAAAATATTTTGACATACAGATCATTCATCTTTAAAATCCCTCCCAAATTCATAATCTAGTCTTACTTGCGATTCAACAATTTAATTATTATTTATAAACTGTCATAGCCGATAGTACAAAAGTGTAATGATTAACCTATGACTTGTGTCAATTAATCTTATGACAATATGTAACTAGAAAATATGATATGGAATAAATAACAATTAAATTAAGGCAATTGATTCGTGCAAGTACATGAATCAATCTTGTTTATAAAAATAATTCAATTGAGGTGGGCAACAATGAATAAGAAAAGAATGATTGCAATGGTTAGTACAGCTTTATTAGTCACAGGATGCGCGGAAGTAGGAAACGCTCAAACTGTAGCAGTCGAAAATTCAGGTCAATCAGTCCAAAAAAATATAGTTAAATCAATACAATCACAGGCTAACCCATTAAAAACGATAGAGCCGTCAAAACCATTTGAAGATTTAAAACCACTTAAGAAAATGATTGGGAACGCGCAATATGTAGGATTAGGAGAGAATACTCATGGAAGCTCTGAAATTTTTACTATGAAGTTTCGCCTTGTGAAATATTTGGTTACTGAAATGGGTTTTACGAATTTTGCAATGGAAGAAGATTGGGGAAACGGCTTAAAACTAAATGAATATATCCAAACAGGAAAAGGAAACCCTAGGGAATTTTTAAAATTGTTATATCCTACTGATGAAATTATAGCCATGATTGAGTGGATGAAAGATTATAATGCTGATCCATCCAATAAAAAAAAGATCCAATTTATTGGGCTCGACTTAAAGGCGTTGGACCAAGGTAGCTTTAATAAAGTAATTGATTATGTAAGGCTGCATCGACCAGATTTGCTGGCAGAAGTAGAAGAAAATTATAAAGAATTGTCTTCTTTTACTGGAAGTATACAGGAATATATGAAACTTGCTCCTGAAAGGAAAGAGAAGTTTAAAACAAACGCTGGGAGAGTAGCCCGATTACTAAAAGATGAGAATGAACAAGCCAACACAGAAATAATTCCATCCGAGTACATCTGGGCGAAAGCAACAGCAAGTGCAATAGAGAAATTTACCACAATGCTACTTCCTAACGACTATCCAAGTATAATAAAACTACATGAACAATACTTGGCCGATCATGCAATGTGGGCACAAGAGACATTTGGTGGTAAAACGATGGTATGGGCACACAATATTCATATAGCTAAAGGAATTATCGATGAGAAATTATACCCTTATGTTGCGGGGCAATTTTTGAAGGAACGTTTAGACAATAATTATGTCACAATTGGTAGTACAACTACGGAGGGGAATTTTACCTTATACAGCGAATATGATCCTTCCACTGGAGGTAAGATTACAACTGACACTATTCCACAAGATGTAAAAAGTTTCAATTATACTCTCGGGAAAGTACCATATAAAATGTTTTTATTGGATAACCGTCACCTTAAAGGACAAGCAGAAAAATGGGTTAAAGCAAAAAGACCATTACTAAGTATAGGGGGACAAATCATCCCGAACAGTTCGGTGTACTTTGATACTTCATTGCTTGAGCAATTTGATATTATTTTTCATATTCGAAAAACAAGTCCATCTCATATTAAATAAAAGTACAAAACAATCCCGTTCTTGCAGATGTAAGAACGGGATTGTTTTGTGGGGATTAATAAAGTGAAACTTTAATCAGCAGGTTTTTGTTCATCCCCCAATGATTATTAGCCTTCACCAATCGTGCGTTTACCGGCAGCCCGCCCCCCACCTAACGCTGAATTTTGGGGTGGGAGTCTTACTGCCTGGCAAATAGCGGGATAAAAGCATCTTTTTTAACCAGAAGTAGGCTACTCTCCCCTTTTTAACATCATTTAGAACTGTCATATGACACTTTTACACTAGTGAGAATGACAAAAAAAGCAGTATGATTCGGTTATTACATAGATAGGAGCGATGAACTTTATGAAATCAAGATTCATCCAGAATGGTTATTTTTTATTGCTAACTTTCGTTACAGGATTGTTTTATTTTTGTTTTTATATAATAGCTCTGCTATTTAGTTTAACCCTTTCATTTACTGTTGTTGGGATTCCATTAATTATGCGCGTACTACAGACTACCACACCCTTTATCCAATTCGAGCGCATACAGACGAAAATTTATACAGATATTTCAACAGACTCTTACGATAGAAGTATAACAATGAATACATCGAACTGGTCTCAGGTGAAATTAGTGCTAACAGATCGTCACACTTGGTGTGCTGTCTATTGGTTAATGCAGAAATTTGCGATTGGCATTTTCAGTCTCATTAGTGCAATCATTTTTTATGTAATGCCACTTATGTTCCTGTTGGCACCACTACTGTATCGATACATCGATATGAACATTATATTCATACAGATAGATACTTTTGCCAAGTCACTCTTTGTAATGTTTATGGGTATAGTATTTACCGCCATAAGTATTAGAATAGTAGATGGTTTGACAAAGAAAATTGGGGGCTATACACGTAGTATGATTCGGCAACTAAATCAATAGAAGTTTGCAGTCTGTGAGTAGTATCGTAGTTTTAAATTAAAAAGTATAATAAGGCAGAAAGGATTAAATTATAATATAGGAAGTAAAATGGTAGGCTATTTAGGGGGTAAAGGACTTGTTAGATATGGTTAAGTATTGGTTTTGGTATGATTGGATTATGTTAGGGGTACGCCTACTTGCTAGTGTGTCTATCATTCTAGCTACATTAAATTTTCAGGATGGTTTAACATTACCACTTTGGATTATTATTCTTTGGGAAATTATTGCCTTCTCTGTTCCATGGGTAGCCTTACTATTCAATTATAAATATTATTTGTTCACAGAAATACTGCTGTATGGTGGACTATGTATATATTTAACCTTATTATTTCCAGAAGCTTACAACACATTTCTTATATCGGTGTTTCTAATTGCTGCGAATAGTAAGCATTTGTCCTATTATTGGACAGCTCCAATAACGGTTTTTATAACAACTGGAATTTTCTATGCGGTTGCGCCAAGTAATAGCTATTGGGTTATGGTCACCTATTATGGATTCGCATATGTAATGGGCTTCGCTTTTCATTTATTAATCGTCAATCATAAGCAAAATGAATCAATTCGTAAACAAAACGCGGTACTTGAGCAATATATGTCTCAAATTGAACGCATTACACTGGCTGAAGAACGAAACCGACTGTCAAGTGAGCTTCATGATACAGTTGGTCACGCTTATACTTCTATTATTATGGGGATGGAAACGTTGCGCACCGAACTTGCTACTGAAACGGGTATACAGAGGCTAGATTCTCTGCTTGAAATGGGACGTAAAAGCATCGAGGATGTGAGAGGTTACCTACATCAAATGGATTCTCCGTGTCAATCGCCTTCCTTGATTCAATCTCTACAAAATCTTGGAGCCGAATTTCAGGAGCACGCTCAGGTAAATGTAAGTTTTCGGGCATACGGAGAGGAATATGAATTATCTCGGCAAGCGAAAATCGCGTTCATTCGCTGCTTACAAGAATCTCTTACAAATGCAGTACGTCATGGTCAAGGGACTGAAATTATAGTTACATTGCAGTTTGAACAACAATATACGAGATTAGAAGTTCAAGATAATGGAAAAGGAAATGTAGAATGGCAAGAAGGCTTCGGTATGAATGCGATGAAAGAGCGGGCAATGAATTTGCAAGGTCAATTGTCTGTATATACAAAGCCAGATGAAGGAATGCTTGTTACATGTACCATGCCGCGACAAACTGAAATAAAAGATGGACTTATTCGTTTGTTAATTGTAGACGACCAGCCATTTGTTCGGGAAAGTTTGAGGACACTACTCGATAGATATGAAGATTTAAATGTAATCGGTTTGGCCGAGGATGGCAATGAAGCCATCGATTTGTGTGGGCGCCTTCAACCCCATGTTATACTTATGGATTTAGATATGCAGCACATGGATGGAGTCGAAGCAACCAAAAAGATTAAGCAACAATGGCCACATATCCGCATATTGATTTTTACTACTTTTCAGGATACCGAACAGGCGTTGGAATCGCTTCGCAACGGTGCGGACGGTTTTTTACTCAAATCTATTGAAACATTGGAGCTAGCTAATACGATCCGACTTATTCACAAAGGTGGGACACTGATTGATCAAGGAATGTCTCACAAAATATTTGAGAAGTTTGATGCGCAAAAAGAGACACCACAATCAAAAGCAACCGCTTATGAGCTAACAGCTAGGGAGATAGAAATATTGCAGCTAGTAGCAAAGGGACTTCGATACACTACCATAGCATCAAGGTTATATTTATCGAATGGTACGGTCAGAAATTATGCTTCCACAGCTTATACAAAGCTAGGAGTCCGCAACAAAGAAGAAGCTGTGCAAAAGGCTCTAGAAATTGGAATTATTGAATAAAAAAACGTTTTTTGTTTCTTTACAGCAAGGTAAAATGTAATTACAAGGTACAGTAAAAGATAAAGTGAAACTTTAATCAGTGGGGTTTGTTCATCCCCCACTGATTATGAGCCCTCACCAATCGTGCTGCCTGTTAATGCGGGATAAACAACATCATTACATTAATCTTTTTTAGGGAGTACAATTCCTTTAAATAATCGAACAGTAATCCAGTAATACATCGAGTAAATTACTACAAAAATAACAAGTGGTAACCAAATGCGAGAGTACGGATCGATTACAAGAGGGCTAAACATGTTCATACCAACTAATATATGAGTAATCCCTACAATTGCTGGGAATAAGAATATGAAGAATAACTCTTTATAAATTGATTTTGTTAATAACTCTCGGCGAACACCAATTTTATGAAGCATTTGATAACGTGTTACATCTTTTGATGCTCCCGACAGAACTTTAAACATTAAGCAGCTTGCCATCATTGCTAAAAATGCAATTCCAACGAAGAAACCCATAAACATTAGTCCGCTGGCAAAATCATGACTCATAATATATGTTTGATACTTACTACCCAATTCTTCCGCTTTCACATTTTTATATTTTGCTATCTGTAATTCATCAAGTTTTTTCCATTCTTTTATGTATGATCCAAAATCATCTGTTTTCCCCATAAACACAATACTTTCTTTCCCCTTCAATCGATTGTATATTTTATAATCTACAATTTTCATTTCATAATCAGGATATAAATAATTTGGCTGGATTGTTCTGAAAGCCTGAATCCATTGTTTTGTGTCTGTCTCTCCTTCAGCCCGTTTCATTGAAAACGCACCAATTGGTATTTCCTCTGAAACTTTCTCTATTTTCATACCTTGCAAGAAAGGGCGATTTTTCTCTACATCTTCTTTAAGATAATAAACATATCTATCATCAACTTTGTAATGATATTCAAGTTTTTCTTGAAATAAGATACTACCCAAAATTGTCTTTTCTTCCGCTGTTGGATTATGAATAACTGAATCGTAAATTTGTATTTGATCTGTAATTTTTAGGATGTTGTTTTTAAATGCCATACCACAAGCAATTCCACCAGCACCAAGAGCCACTAAAATTGCTACTGTTGCAAGCACATTTGTTAGACTATTAATGCGGAAATTTAATTGTGCAAAAGTAAAAGCATTAAGGCCTTTTTCACTACGTTTTTTATTACTCTTTAGCTTGTTAATCATAACTGGAAGAAGTGATCCAAATATAAGGTAAGTACCAACAGTTGCTGAGATTAATCCAACGGCCATTAATCCCAAAACAATTAGCGAATTTGCATATGATATATAAATAAGTGATGCATAACCAATACCCAATAAAAGAATACCAAGGAATGCAACTACAACTGTCATTTTTCCTTTTATGGCAACACGTTCTGTTTGTTCATCAGCATGTACAAGTTGCAGTACAGAAATGCGAGATAATTTAATACTATTCATAATTGCAGATAATACAAAGAGTGCAAAGAAAAAGATGCAAGTAATAGCTATAGATGGCAGATAAAATGCTTTATAACCTTCGCCAGCAAACTCGAGTTGTTTCATTAATAGCTGACCGATACCTTCTGCAAGTCCTACACCAATTGTAATTCCAATCAAAAGAGAGGTGGCACCTAATATGATTGTTTCGATAAACATAAGTAATGTAACTTTATGCTTTTTTGCTCCTAACATCATATACATACCAAATTCTTTTTGACGAAGAGCTGATAAGAAAGAGTTTGCATATAAAATATAGAAAAATGTGATAATCGCTAACAAAACGGAACCAATTTTAAAGACAGCCATAATATCCCTAATAGAAGAGTTAGATTCAAGGAACGTTTTATTGGATGCTAGCGTTTGAAACATATAAAAAGTTGAAATAGAGACAATAAGACCAACAAGTAAAACAATGTAATCTTGCAACTTACTTTTTAGGCCTGACATAGAGAGCTTAAATAACATGATTAAACTTCCTTCCTTACGCTTTTTGTGTGCCTAAGTTTGCAAGCACATCTAAAATTTCTTTATAGAATTCTTCACGGGTACTACCGCGATGAATTTCTTTATATAACTCACCATCTTGAATGAATAAAATACGTTGACAGTAACTTGCGCTGTAAGGATCATGCGTAACCATCATAATGGATACACCTTGCTCTTTATTTAAGCTTGTCATGGCATTAAGTAAACTCGTTGCATTTTTAGAATCTAGGGATCCAGTCGGCTCGTCTCCCAAAATAATTGCTGGTTCATGAACTAACGCACGTGCTGCTGCGGAACGTTGCTTTTGTCCACCAGATACTTCAGAAGGATATTTTTGAAGTATAGCTGTAATGCCTAACATATCAGCTACTTTTTCTACTTTCTTTCCAATATTACGAGATGAAACACCTTGAAGTGAAAGTGGGAGTGCGATATTTTCATAGATAGATAAATTCTCCAATAAGTTAAAGTCTTGGAAAATGAATCCTAACTTTTGTGAACGAAAATCAGAAAGTTCACCCTGCTTCATCCTCGTAATATCCGTTCCTGCAATTTCAACAACGCCACCTGTCGCTTTATCTAACGTTGAAATTACATTTAATAATGTTGTTTTACCAGAACCAGAAGGCCCCATAATACCAACAAACTCTCCCTCTTGAATTGAGAATGATACACCTTTTAATGCGTGTGATTGATTCTCACCTTTTTTACCGTACAATTTTTGAATGTTTTTTACATCTACAACTGGTTTTATCATTTATATCCTCCTACTTTTTTATTTCATTACAATAAGCTACTATGTTTGTTTACTACTAACAAAATAGACACGTTGCATTCACCCTAAAGCTACAATGAAATCTTTTCTTTTATCTTCTTTGCTCACCTCATCACTTTGAATACATCCATGATAAACTATGAAAATTAGGAAACACCCCGTAAAATCCTTAAGAATTCTTAAGTTTTAAAAAAAAGCTTATGGAATCTGTAATTCCATAAGCCAGTCTATTTGATTGAATGTTCAACAATAAAAGACATCCAACCATCTTTATATTCTGCATGTATATTACCATGATGAAGTTCAACAATTCTTTTTGCGATAGCAAGTCCCAGTCCATTTCCCTGGTCATCTTTTCTTGCCTTGTCCCCTCTGAAAAACCTTTCAAACAATTTATTTGGATCGCTAACAGGCGGTCTCTCGACTTTATTTGATACTTTCAAAATTGCCTTGTTACCTATTAGTTCAAGACATATAGATAATTCGGATGGTTTCATGCTGTACTTTATCGCATTCATAAAGAGATTTTCATATACACGTACCATTTTTTCTACATCTATGAAGATAGGTATTGTTTCTTCCGCGATAGATCTTTGAACGATTAAACTTTTCTTTTCAAATATAGGTATGTATTCTCCAACTATTTGTTCCAACAAACCTGATAAATCAACTTCATTAAGGTTTAACTTAGCATCTATACCTGATAAACGAGTATACTCAAACAGCTCATCAATTAAATATTTCAGTCTCTGTGACTTTGAATACGTGGTTTCAAGGTATTCCTGTAATTGTATGTTACTGTTGTATTGCCCTCTTTTTAATAAATCTATATAGCCAATAATAGATGTTAAAGGTGTGCGTAAATCATGAGATACATTGGTGATAAGTTCATTTTTTGTACGTTCTAATTGTCTTTCTTGTTCAAATGTATTCTCCAATTCCTTGGACATATAGTTGATATTTTGAGCAAGTTGGGTCAATTCGTCCTTCCCCTTAATCCCAATTGTTAAACCCAGTTTTCCATTTGCAATATCATTCACATTTTCCGAAATGAGCTTCAAATATACTATTTTCTTTCGAACCAATAGCAAAAAGATTACTATAAAGTTTAAGATTGCGAACGTAAATAAGAACAACATTGCGAGTCTCACTTCAAATATGCCAAAATCTTCGTGTTTTATAAAAAATGGATCTATGACGTATTGCACAATGAGGATTGTTAAACCAAATGAAATAAAAAAACTAATTGCAACAGCACCAAGAAGTTTTATAATAATCTTATTTCTGAAACTAACATTCTTCATATTTTATACCCAATTCCCCAAACAGTTTTAATATAAATGGGATGTTTAGAATCTTCTTCAATTTTGTCTCTTATTTTTGTAATATGCACCATGACGGTATTATCTGATTTATAAAAAACCTCTTTCCAAACTGCTTCATATATTTTTGCTACACTCAGGACAATCCCTTTGTTGCGGGCGAGTAGTTCGAGAATAGCAAACTCTTTTGGAGTTAACCTTGTTTCTTTTCCCCTTACCCATACTTGACGAGTATCTGTATTCACGGTTAAGTCACCAATTTCTAGAATGCTTTTATTATGTTCTATGGACGTATTGTATTTTTTAAACCTTCTTAATTGGGATTTTACCCTAGCAATTAATTCTAGTGGGTTAAACGGTTTTGATAAATAATCGTCTGCACCAGAGGCTAGGCCCTGAATTTTGTCTATATCCTCAGATTTTGCAGATAGCATAATGATAGGCATATTGCGATCTTCCCTAATTTTCATACATGCTTCAATGCCATCCATATTCGGCATCATAATATCTAAAATAATCAAATCAAATTCCTTTTCTTCTAACAGTTGTAAAGCTTGTATAGCATCTTCTGCCTTTTGAGTTTTTAGGCCTTCATTTTCCAGATATACCGAGATAAGATTTCTAATCTCTTTATCATCATCAACAATAAGAATTTTTGACTCCATTTTATTCCTCCACATTAAATGCAATAAGTATTCAATAAAGCATATATTTGTTGTTAGTTAATAAACTTAATAGAGATGGTTTCTATCTTTTTTCTTTACTTAAGACGATTTTTTGTAAAATACATAAAAAGATCGTCACAGTATTGTGACGAAAAAACAAGAAAATTTCAATAACTAATACTATTATTATTTATTTTTAGCTTTTAAGACACCCAGCGCTATTTTGGTTGCTTCTGCAATAAGCTTATCATCGTATTTAGCATCCTCTTTATCATGATTAGAAAGTATCGCAAGAACAATTGGCTTTTTATTTGGTGGCCAAATAATTGCGATATCATTTCTGGTTCCATAAGATCCCGATCCCGTCTTATCAGCTACTTCCCATCCTCCTGGAACTCCAGCACGAATTAAGTTGTCTCCCGTAGTATTCCTTTTCATCCAATCTATTAATAAATCCCGTTTCTCAGTTGAAAGTACATCTCCTAGCGTAAAAGCCTGAAGACTAGTAGCTAATGCCTTTGGGGTACTAGTATCATGTACGTCTCCTGGATGTACTTCGTTTAACTCTGGTTCAAAACGTTCAGGATTTGTAACGGTATCTCCTATTTCTCTCAGTGATTTTTTGAATTCACTAGGTCCACCTAATTGTTTAAGAATAAGATTTTGTGCAGTATTATCACTATATCGAAGGGAAGCATCTGCAAGCTCTTTCAGAGTCATACCCCTATCAACATACTTTTCTGTAATTGGATTGTAATTAACAAGATCTTCACGAGTATACAAAACTCTTTGATTTAGATCTTCTATTGATTTCTTTTGTAAAAGTACTCCCACAGCTAAAGCTTTGTGGGTAGATGCGTATGCAAACCGTTTATCTGATTGATACGTAACGGTTTGATTCGTATCAGTGTCCAATGCATAAATACCGAGTTTAGCATCAAATTCTTTTTCAAGTTTAGCAAAAGAATCATTACCGTTAGTTTCTTGTTTGGTTTGATTTGTTTGTTTCGTTTGTTTAGGTAATTCAGATTGAGTATTACCATCGGAACAGCCTATAAGCGTTGCACATGAAAGAAATACTACAGGTACCATCTTTTTGTAATGTAAAATGTTAAAAAACTTGTTTAAGACTATCATACATTTTCAACCTCTTTCAAGAATATATAGTTTTTCTAGGTATTATACATATCGATACAATTAAAGAGTGTATCGGATATCACTCTTCTTGCATTTCACTTTTCATAAAGTGAAATGCAAGAAGCCCTCACCAATCGGGCTTTTACGGGCAAATAGCGGGATAAAATGAGCGAACTATCATGAACCCCTGTTTTATGCGTATAATTAATAGACAACCTAAGTAACAAGTTTGTTCCATTTTTATCAGTAGTCGTATCTAGAAACCTAAAAAATTCCATTTAGAAGATCTAAATGGAATTTTTCACTCATATAATCCTATCTATAGTTAAACGAATAAGATTAAATAAATTTAAATTTTCTTGTTTTATCTACTAAACTGTTTAGGCATTTCTTTAACGTGCTTATCATCATCACGCCAATCATAGTTTTCTTTCTGCGAAACATCTAAAGTTTGATCTCCAATTCTAACAATATTCTTATTTACCCATTCAATATATGGATTGGTATCTGGATAATTCCAATATATATTTTTCTCTGAATCTGTATCAAGGTTAACTAATTCACCCCTAACCATAGAACTAATATCATATTATACCATTAAATAAATGGTATAATATATCAAAAATAAAAATCCTCCCGTAATAGTATTATAAAAAGGGCATGTGATGGTCTCCCTATTTATAAAGTGAAACTTTAATCCCCCTCACCAATCGGGCTACCCGTCAATGCGGGATAAACATGAAAATTCCCCTTTAAGAAAAATATAAAAAATCAGACTGTATACTTGAATTGCTCTTCGCATGAGAATATACTAATAAAGCAGGCTATGACGTTCCTTCCTTCTAACTTCTTTGGCGAAATAGGGATGTTACTTTCCTGCTAAACACATAGGCTATGACAATTCTTCCTTCTTTGTAGAAATTTCAAATTGTTTTAGAGTTGTCAATTTCCTATGAAAATAATTAGACTATAAAACCTCTTTCTTCTTTAGGTTTGAATAAACTTTAGTTTATCAACCATTGATGTAGAGGTTTTCTTTTCTTAATTAACAAATTACCACTTAACAACTAAATGTTATACCCCTAATTTTTCACTAAAAAATAGCTTTATACCCTCAGTGCATTTCTCTACAATTAGTGTGTTTATGCATGTAAAAATAAAAATCTACCACTGAAAGGAGGACAGTCGGACTATTCCCCCTCTTTTATAAGGAGTGAATAGCTGGCGTTCTCATGAAAAATTCTATTTACATAAGAAGAAGTTTGAAAGTAATTATAAAAAGAGAAGAAAATAAACTACCGAACATTTATTTAGCCACTGTTTTAAAAAACTTGGAAAGTTTAGGATTTACTTTTTCCGAGCCTTTAATAGAAGAGTTGCAAACACTTTCGGTTGATGCATTCACATCTTTTTACAAAGAGTTGGTAAAACATTTAAAAGAAATGGTTGGTGCACATATTCAGTTTACTCCTATGTATCCAAACTTTCCGCAACAAATGATGGATTTAAGTGACGCTGATTTATACATCAATGCCGTTATTCACTATGTGACGTTGTGCCTACCTATATCAAAAGTAGAAGAACGACTTCCTCTTTTAGATAGCGTTGATTTGAAAGTGATTGACTTAGGAAGTGAAGAAGATTTCAATCAAATGATTTCTCAATTGATTAGTGCAAACAGCTCTATTTCCTCAACTGATAAGACAGATGTAGAATGGGCTATTACACACACTGAAGATGTTTCCTGTTTTCTACCTAATGTAATTCCTCATAAGGAAAATATGTCTTTTATAATCGGGGTTTTATTAATAAACAGAAAAATATCAGCCGATGCTGCTGCAAAGTATTTTAAAACAGCAACTGATGTTCTTCGCCTTGCAGTTGCTTTATCTGAAGGTGATGTGAGTTTAGCATCCTCCGTTCGATTCAAGAAGTTTAACCGAGCCGAAAGACGCTTCCTTTTAGGATTGTTAGAGCAATGTGGAAACATTACCGAAGATATGATTCGATACAAAAAACGTTGGATTCGTTTAGGTGAAATTCTTCATCCAGCAGAATATCATACTCGTTTCCCAAAAACCCACCGAGCATTTGAGATGCTTCGCAACAACATTAAAGTTGAAACATTTAATGGAAAAATAGAAGCAGCTTTGTTGAATCGTGATATCATGACAGCGAAAAATCTTTTAAAAACTCGCCCAGGGGAATTTGCCAGACGTTTGGATCATTTAATCCGTTTATGTAGTAATAAGTCAACAGATGTTTTCAATATTCTCGAAGATTTTCTAAGTATAATAGGAAACGTTTCTACTCCTGTATTACTTCAACTCACGGCTCATTTTAAGCATCGAAATGATAAAAATGAATTTCGTACCTTTTTTCCAAAGGGAAATGTAGCAAAAGCTATAGGTATTGAAAATACACTTCCATTTATCTCAGAGGATATTTGTTTAATGATTGTAAAAATGTGTGAAGATACTTTAAAAAATCGCTTCGCAGAACTTCCAAGTCTCGGAAAAGTATTTTTGGATGAACAGTTAAAAAATCACTTAGTTCCCTTCTCTCAACGTTCAGCCAGCAAATCGCTTCGCACATTATCTCGAGGGAGTAAAGTAGATTTGCCAGAAGGAGATACGATTCGTTTTTTCCTATGGTGGAAAGAAGGCTATGTGGATGGACAACATACAGGACGCGTTGACATTGATTTGTCTGCTGCAATGTACGACGAAGATTGGCAATACAAAGAACATGTCTCCTTCACGAACTTACGTTCAAAAAATTTCAAAGCCTACCATAGCGGAGATATTACTTCTGCACCAAAGGGGGCATCTGAATTCATTGATTTCGATATTCCGTCTGTGCTGAAATATGGTGGACGCTATGTAGTCATGACTTTGCTTTCTTACACAGATCAACCATATAAAGATTTACCAGAATGCTTTACTGGTTGGATGGTTCGTCAATATCCTGGTTCAGGTGAAATATTTGAACCTTCTACTGTTCAAGATAAAGTGGATATTACTGCCGACACCCAAATCTCTATTCCAGTTATTTTAGACTTAAAGGAACGAAAATTGATTTGGACAGATTTGTCTCTTACAAGAGATCTAACATATGATAATACCATCGAGGCTAATCAAAAAGGTATGATACTAGTTGGAAAGGCTTTAACTAATTTAGTTAAACCGAATTTATATGACTTGTTCCGATTACATATTGAAGCTAGAGGTGAACTCGTTCAAGAAATCGAAGAAGCAGAAAGCATTTTTTCTTTGGATAAAGGGATTACTCCTTTCGATATCGAAAAAATAATATCTGATTTTATTGCTGACCCACAAGACTAACTACATTACAAACATTGATAATGTGTGGAAAATATCCATGTATAACGTCTATGTGAAACAGGACCTGATAGATGAATATCAGGTCCTGTTTTTTATTTAGTAGATACTAAATAGTCCGGTTAATCACTATTCATCTAAATACACTATACTAATAAAGTGAAATTTATTCGAAAGAAATTCATTAGTTAATACGTAACTAATTAAGAAACATTCATATACCAGCCCAAACATCTTTTCCATATCGCCCTTCATCTTGCACACGATCCAACCAATTTCTTGCTTCTTGTTCACTGACTTCATGAATTTCTTGATATGCTTGACAAAGGGTATCTTCTACATCCGGAGCCATTTTACTTCCATCACCACATATATAAAGATGTGCTCCATTATCTAATAACGAAATTAAATTGATTCTATCTTGTTTTATTAAATGCTGTACATATGTTTTTGGATGTCCCTCTAGACGAGAAAAAGCTGTGTGTAAAGAGATTAATCCATCTCTTTCATCATTTTCTAGTTCTGTACGATAGAGATAATCTTTTTCAGGATGACGACAACCAAAATATAGATGCGCTTGTCCTAAATTAATACCTCTTTGCTTTTGAACACGACGCGCTTGCAAGAATCCACGGAATGGTGCAATTCCAGTACCTGGCCCAACCATAATAATTGGTGTTTCTGGATCTTTAGGTAATTCAAAGTTTGATTGTGGCGTTCGAATGAAACAGATAATCTCATCTTTATTATGACGCTGAGCTAAGTAATTAGAAGCGACTCCTTCATATGTCCCTTCCCCACTCCATGCAGGCGCATTAACAACACCGACCGTAATGCTCAGACGATTCTGTGCAACGAGTGGAGAGCTTGAAATAGAATAGTAACGCGGTTTGAGCGCAGGAAGAAGTTCTAAAAAACGTTCAAATCGGATTTCACAAGCCTCATACTTTTCAAGAAGGTCCAACATTGAAATCCGTTTCTTTAGTATTTGTTCATGGTAAACTCCTTCTTCTAATAATGCTTCCAATTCTTTTTTATGAGGAGGACATGCTGTGAATGTTACCATTTCTCGTATTTGTGCACGAGTGGCTGCTTCTTGAACTTCGACACTATAACTAAGAAGGTCCAATAAACTAACAGGACTGTCTAAAGGTATGTGATTTATACTCCGTCCACTTGCACTCAGTATGACTTGATCCTTTCCGTTTAATCCAAAGCGTTTTAAAATTCGATTAACATTCTTCTCGCTATTAATTGGCAGCACTCCAAGGTGGTCTCCTTCTTGATATGTAGCGCCTTCTGGCAAGGATACCTCGATATGTCGTGTACTTCTATCGCTGCTGGATGATTGGAGTTCACGATTTTCTAGTATAGATGCATAAACTGCTTCATATGTTCGTGCAAGAGGAGATCCTCCAAGACGACTGACAAATTGCAGACTCAAAGTACTGCGCTCTTTTTCCATATTTTTGTTGAGTTCCAATCCAAATGCCTTCATCGCATCAGACCACATGCTTTGTTTCCATTGCTCAAGCTGTTCCTCAAAATCACCACTTGCATCCGCTTCTCCGCGTTTAGAAAACCTTGTTGCTCCTTTTTGAGCCATCTGCTCATCAATGTATCTTGGAATCCGTTGATAGGTACTAGCCCAATTATGATCTCCACAACCAAAAACTGCGTATTGAACCCCTTTTAGCTCATCTGGTTTTAGTTCCTCCAACCATTGCACAAACTGCCCTGCATTACTTGGCGGTTTTCCATTATAAGAAGAAGTCACAATAAGTACCGCTCCTTCTTTTGGCAAACTTCCAATTCGATCGTTAAGAGCTACCACTTCCGTTTGAACTCCTTCTAAACTAGCTGTATCTGCTAATTCTCTTGCAATCCCTTCTGCTACACCTGTATCCGAGCCATACAGAACAAGAAGTGAAAGATTATCGGCCCCAATAATAGAAGGTGTCTTCTGGACGTGTTGCTTAATTTCATCGTTTTTCAGCTTGTCCTCTGTAGGTGCAAGAACAGTAGGATGACTAATAGTTTGTTTTCGGGGTAGAATCCTAATCTTAAAATCACCGGGCTTTAGCGTTAATGTTTGTTTTACGTCCAGCTGATAGTTTTGATAATCGATTAATTCAAAATGTTGAAGAAGCATTCCCATTACAAGAGTGGCTTCATGAAGTGCAAATTGCATACCGATACATGCTCTCTGGCCATTTCCAAATGGCTTATAAGCATGATGAGGAACCTTATCCAGCTCTTCAAATCGTTCAGGTTGGAATTCTTCCACATTGTCTCCCCATGCATCTTTATCCCTATGTAGCTGTGGAATAAGAACAGAAATACGATCTTCTCCTTTCTTAATTGGGTATTTCCCGCCAATCACTGTATCTTCTTTTGCATAGAGACTGAATGCTGGAGCGGTAGGCCATAGACGTAGCGATTCATTTAAAATCATCCGTATATACTTTAGTTTCATAACTTGTTGGTATGTTGGAGTAGGATCTGTCAAAACACGGTCTACTTCTTCATAGGCTTTTTTCAACTTATCCGGATTCTTTAATAAAAAGTAAATTGCAAAAGATAACAATCCACTTGTTGTCTCATGTCCAGCTATTAAAAAGGTAATAATTTGGAAACGAATATTTTCATCATCTAATTTTTCACCAGTTTCCGGATCTGGCACATTTAACATACGGGAAAGTAAATCATTTTCTTCCTGATTTCCACTACTTTTACGTTCAGCAATAATATTATCTACTAAAGAAAACATGGATTGAATATCATGCTGAAATTGACGTTTCGTTCTCCACATAAGTTTGTCTTCTATATCTAACCGCTGCAATTGGTGCATCGCCTCATCTAGAGCACGGCTCATGCTAGTAATAAAAGGATGAGGGGTCTCACGATAAAAGCTATTAAATCGGTAATTAAAACCACATAGACCAATTGTATCTAACGTAAGGCGAGTCATATCCTCCGGAACATCTACGTTTTCATTCGGATTAAGCCGTGCCCATTTTTGAACGAGTTGTACAGCAAGATCGACCATCATGGCATGGTAATCTTTCATTGCCCGTTGGCTAAATGTAGGCATCAAAATATTATGAGCTTTTTTCCAGTTAGGCTCGTGAGTCTCGCTAGTAAATAATCCGTCCCCAGCAAAGGCACGAACTTTTGCTAAAGCACCCTCTATACTTTTATCGAACCGCGTTTCGTCACAGACTTCTGCTACCAATTCATGTCCAGAAACGACAATGATGGTATCACTTAAAGTTTGAATTTGAAAAATGGGACCATACTCTTCCGCTATCTTGATAAAGGATAGGGTCGGTTTATCTTTATCGATTAATGGGAGATTACCCAGCGGTCCATATGTTTTCGGCTGAGGAATGGCAGATACTTTTTTTTCCATTTAAAACACCCTTTCAAAAAAGCATGAAATAAAGATATGTAATTGATTACCTTATTTTATCTTTTCCCTAACTATTCATGATTATGATATTACGTATAAGCTTGGCAATTAGATTTATAACTTGTAGAAAAATACTAAATTAAAATGAAGCGAATAAATATAATTGGAGCCTTTTAATGTTGGTGTTAAAAGATAATCTAAACTTGTAATGTTTATGAGAAATTGCAAACAGATCTCATCTCTTGTATTTGTTTATAAAAATGATTATTTTGATTCATTTTCTTCTAAAACACCCAAAAATAGAGAAGTTGACGAGCTTAAGATTGTAGTATTCGAAAAATCAGTAGTTTAGTTAAACCAATACGATAAGCAAGTATACCGTGTTACTAATGAAAGAGGACCTGATATGAATATCAGGTCCTCTTTCACCACATAATTATTTCACTGCTTCTTTCAGTTCTTTTCCAGCTTTAAATACCGGCGCCTTAGCAGCAAACAACTTGTAGGAATCATTATCTAACGTTTTATTCTTCTCTACCGATTTAACTTCTCGACAGCCTCTGCACTTGTATCTACACGTTTAACGAAAAAAACTAATAGTAGTGCAACAACATTCATGCCAAGCGCTACATAGAATGAATACTGAATTCCAGATAATAAAGCCTTTTGAGTTACTATTGCCTTCGTAGTTTCTGTGAAGGTTGTTGGATCTATATCAGACATTAAACTTTCAACTTTTGTTTTTGTTACAGAATTCATAATCGTAACAAGAATAGCCGTACCAATCGAACCGGACACTTGTTGAGCTGTATTATTAACAGCTGTACCGTGCGGATTTAAACGAGTTGGTAATTGATTAAGACCATTTGTCATAAGTGGCATCATCACCATCGCCATCCCAAACATCCGCAGTGTGTAAATAAGAATAATATGTGTGTGACTAGAGTCGAGTTGCAGGTTTGCTAGCATATAAGTTGAAACGGCTGTAATGGAAAGTCCTACTATACCAAGAATACGAGGACCATATTTATCAAATAGTTTACCTGTAATTGGTGACATAATCCCCATTATTACCGCACCTGGAAGCATCATCAGCCCAGAGCTCAGCGGTGAAATACCCCGGACGTTTTGTACATAAGCTGGGGTTAAAATCATACCCGAAAACATGGCCACTGCATTAACAATTGCAATTACAGACGCAAGTGCAAACATTGGGTACTTGTAAACACGTAAATCCAATAACGGCTCATTCATTTTTAATTGACGAATAATGAAAGCAATTAGGGCAATAGCGCCTATGATTAAGGTTGTTAAAACAACTTTATTTGTCCAACCATCGGAGCTCGCAGAACTGAATCCATATAACAAACCGCCAAAACCGACAGAAGATAATAGTAATGAGAGATAATCAAGTTTTGCATTTTTGTTTTGTTTCATGACATTCTCAGATTTCCAAATCCCTAACAGTAAGCTAATGATTGCTAACGGTAAAATCATTTCAAAAAGCAAACGCCAGTCATAATACTCTACAATATAACCTGATAGTGTCGGTCCAATTGCTGGAGCTGTAATCATAACTAGTCCAAAAATCCCCATTGCTGTTCCCCTTTTTTCTCTTGGAAAGCTTACTAGCATAATATTCATTAACAAAGGCCCCATAACTGAAGAGCCTGCCGCTTGAACCATCCGACCAGTAAGTAATAAACCAAAATTCGGCGCTACAGCCGCTAAGGCAGTACCAAGAATAAAAATCAACATAGATGTAATAAATAGGCTTCTATTCGAGAAACGCGTTATTAAAAATGCTGATGCCGGAATTAATATACCACTTACAAGCATATACCCTGTAGAAAGCCACTGGATCGTTGAATAATCTTGAATGTCTAAATCTTTCATTATTGATGGCAAGGCTACATTTAAAAGCGAGTTATTTAGAAATGAAACAAATGCCCCAATAAAAAGAATTACAAGCATTAAATATGGTGGTTTTCTTTTATGTAATGTTTCACTCATATATTTAATTGCCCCTTCATTATAAATTTCATTAATTCATTTAAATCGTTTACATATTTGCACAAGAAAACATTACCCTTGCAGTATTTTGCCAAACTCTTCGAATGGATATTCTCTTTTTAGCAATTCCACTTGCTCAACATACCATTTTAAAATCTTTTTGTTGATGAAACCTTTATAAAAACGTTTGTTAACGGAATTTAAATTAGGCTAAAATATATAAAAGAAGCAACTGAAAATACCCTTCTAAAATAAAGTGAAACTTTAAATCAACAAGTCCACACACCCATTCCTTTAAATACAGGCTTGTAGATCTAGTTATGTAACCATCCATAAAAAGGAATATTACATAGGCTAAGTCTAACATTACATTTTTAAAGTGAGGAGAATAAGCGTATGGACCAATATTGGTATTTGAATCCAAAGGGAAACGGGGAACAATATACTAACCAAATTTCATTATATTCACAGCCCGAAATAACTAAATCTGAGGTAATGAATGATTTGAAGATTCCTGAGAATTGGAGTTATCGAGTCTATCCAGTTAGTTGGGATTCATCAGCCAATTATACGGGATTCAATCCCCAACCCCCTCCCTTCTCTTGGGGGCAGCAGCCAATCAATTATGCAGGGATAATGCCACAAGGTCATCCTGCCAATTGGACTCCATTACCAGGCCATGCAGGTTTTAATTTTCAAAAACCTCCCTTCCCCTGGGCCCAACCATTCAATCATGCAGGGATGTTCGCACAAGGTCAGCTTGCCGCTTTATTATCTCCGCCAGCCAAGCCTTTTCATATCAATACCAATAACTCGGGTGTTTTTGGAAACCCTCCAGGATGGGGTAGTCCGTGGGCCCCAATGGGATGGGGAAATAACGGAGGTAACGGTCAGCTAGGAATGCTTGGAAACTTATTTACAGCAGGAAAAGGCACCATGAGTGGAATAGGAATGATTAGTAGTCTAATCGGGATGGGGAAATTCTTCTTTTAGTTAATTAAAGTGATAGAATTGGTCCGCAGCTCAGACATTCCAACAAAATATTTCATTTTCCATTGATTTAATGTTTTCAAACATGTACTCCTCAATATATTTATTGTGTGCTTCCAATACTCCATCCAAGTTCGTCTCCTTGTCTTTCAATTTATAAAAAAATCTGTTGTAACTCTTTAGACAACAATTCCAGTTCATACAAAATCAATAAGTTCACAACAAAAACGCTATCCTTTCCTATGATTATAGGGAAAGAATAGCGTTTTTGTTACGTAACGATTAAGTTGTTTCATTCTTATTTATTCAATAATTTCATTGTCATTTCTCTGCATTTTTAGCCTGATAGCGATATGATTATACCCCGTAAAATGCCATTTCTTTTACTTATGCTTTGCTAAAAATTCTGTTATGCGACGATATACATATATTTCATTTTCTTTTTTTGAAAATCCATGCCCTTCATCGTCTAATACTAGGTATTCTACATCTACTCCTTGTTCTTGCAACGCGTGAAAAATTTGATCCGATTCTTCCTTTACAACTCGTGGATCATTTGCCCCTTGGATGATAAGGAGTGGTTTATTCATTTGATTTAAGTAAGTAATTGGTGAATCTTGTATAAGCTTATCTTTATCATTATTAATATCACCTATTAAATTAACTGCAAGCGGTTTCCAATTTTCAGGCATAGATTCGATAAAACTAAATAAATTGCTAGGTCCAAAAATGTCAATGGCTGCACGGAAATACTCTGAATGACGCCCGTGAAGCAATAAGGTCATATATCCTCCATAACTACCGCCCATAACAAATAATTTATCAGGAGTTGATATCCCCTGTTCAAATAACCATTCGATCCCTGCTACACAATCTAAACGCGGTGCTTCTCCCCAATCACCTTCAATCATTTTTGTAAACGTTGAACCATATCTTGTACTACCTCTAAAGTTTGGCGCAAAAATATTATATCCCTGCCTTAATAAATATTGAAATAATGCTCTGAAATCTTTCGTCTCAGCACTTTGTGGACCACCATGAGGCCAAAATATTGTATATCCGTTTTGTACTTCTCCTTTCGACCGGAATAATAATGCTTCTATGTTTAATCCATCAAAAGAGGCATATGTTATAACATCCGGTTCAACAAAAGAAGATTCAGATAGACCAATAACATAGTTTTTTGTTAATGCTGCCCATTCTGTATCTCTATTCTTCTTGTAATAGATGTTTGCTGTTTTCGTCGCACTTTCACCTAGTAAATATAAATGTTCCGATTTTGTAATTTCAATTTGACTTATCGTATCTACCGGAGAATTCAATAGAATTAACTCTTTTTTATCCCATACAAATTTATATAACCTATCTGTAACACCTTTCGACGAAACAATGTAGCCATTTTTTGTTTCAGCATGCCATTTTATATCGGATATATCTTCCTTCTCTATTTTACAGATTGGTTTGAATTCCTGTTTATTTAAATCAAAAGAAGCTACATAGGAAAACTCTTCTTCATAATTTGTAACGAAAATCACTGTATTTTCATCAATATAAGAAATAGAGCCTACAGTATGTTCTTTCTCACTGGAAGGTACTAAACAAATAAGTTCTTCTCCCTTTTTTACATATCCTACATTATACGTATTACTATATGACTTTAAAACAATGTAACTTGATTCATTCGGACTTACTGCCTCTACATATGTAGGTGTCTCCACACCAGTTAACAACAGCGTATCTTCTTTTGTGCGTATATTATAACAACGAGAGTTTAAGAACATTGGGTTATCTTTACTTGTGACATAGTATAATCGTTCCCCATCCTCTGTTAAATGCACAAAGTAATCCTTTTCTGTCTCTCCTGCTGGAATCAATTCAAGCAATCCACCACCCTCTGGTTTTAATGCATAAATATGATAATTTTCATCCCCATCTTTATCAAATCCAGCTAAAATAAATCGATTTAAAGAATCCGTTTTAATAAAATTGCTTGATTGATTACAATATGTTAATGGATAAGGGGATAAATTGGGTAAATCCATCGCCCATAAATTAGAATGACCATTTAAGTTTGTACTAAAAATTAATTTCCCTTCATCTTCACTAACTGTAAACCTACCAATACTATAGGATCTAAAAAATTGTTCAGCAGCTTCCATAGGAAATTGAATCATCTTTCTTCCTCCACTCTACCTTATATCTAAAAATTCAGAACATCTTATATATAAAGATTCTACATTTTCCTATTTATCCCTTTTTGGTTTTATTTAGATTTACTTCTACCTTCTACTTCTTCTTATTAACATTACATAACGATGCGGAGAGTTTTTTAAACAACTCTTCTTTTAGCCGTGAATATATTCTTTACTATTTCACGATTACTTCTCATTCGATATTTCTCACTAATTATCCCTCAAAGCGAAAAATAAGCGGGGAATTAGAGAGCAAAATCTACCATATACTTTTATTCAGCTAACTTCTCACCAGTAACAATCTTCATAAAAGCAGCTGCGTCTTTCTCTGCTAATTGAGCGTACTGATTATTCCCCGCCATTATTTCTACTTTATCCTTATTAGGACTAATCCACATTTGATATAAAACAGCTTTCGCTTCTATTTTCGGATTTTTAAACTGAAAAACAAACTGATAATCAGCTGAACGAGACATTTCCACCTTTTTATTTTCAAAGTTAGTATCATTTAATATTTTCTTTACTTGCAATACTTTATTCTTGTCTGTAACTACCTTCAAATCCTCATAATGATTATCACCAGCATGTTTTTGTACTTCGATTGTTTGATCATGATTTCCTATATTATTTGAACAGCTGGTTACTACAAATAAACAAATCACGCTGAAGACTAAATACAAACTTCTCATTTGCATAGCGCTCTCCGCCTTTAGTGTATATAATAGTTCACTTCCATTACGCTTTTAAAATGTAAAATAAGAATACACCCCATAAACTACAAATAAGATTAATAGAATAGAAATGCCGAGTACCGTATATATGATCCATTTTAAATTTGAGTTCATATAATCCTCCTCCTACTCCCCGACAATTCCAGTATATAACAAAAAAGCATTGGTTACCCAATGCTTTTTACACTTACGCAAATAGAGACGTATTCGCATATAAAGCTGGTGAACCACCTGAATGTACGAATAAAATATTTTCTTCCTTATTAAATTTACCTTTTCTAATTAAGTCGATTAATCCCGCTACCGCCTTACCTGTATACACTGGATCAAGTAAAATACCTTCTGTTTTCGCAAGTAACTGAACTGCCTCTACCATTTCCGGCGTTGGTAACGCATAGCCTGGCCCTACATATTCATCAAAGCACGTAACAGCGTCGCGCGGGATAAAGTTTGGAATACCAACGTGTGCTGAAGTTTCATCTACAAGTTTTGCTACTTTCTCTTCTTGCTCAGCTTTTCCTCTACTTACGTTAATCCCGATTACAGGAATATGGCTTTGTGTTCCAGAAAAACCAGTAATTAAACCAGCATGCATACCGCCGCTACCACTTACACAAACAACTGAACTGAAATCAATTCCTTGCTCAAATGATTGCCCCATAATTTCTTGCGCACAAGCAACGTATCCCATAGCGCCCGTAGGGTTTGATCCACCAACTGGAATTACATATGGTGTACTACCTTTTTCACTTACTTCTTTTGCTACTTTATGCATTTCTTCCATCAGGTCTGCTCCGTTCGGTACAACAATGACATTCTCAGCACCTAATAAGTGATATAAGAAATAGTTTCCGTTAAAGTCTCTCTTCTCTTCTGGCTCAAGCCCTTCCTCTAATACAAGAATACATTTCATTTTTTCTTTTACCGCAGCAGCAAGTGTCAGGCGGCAATGATTTGACTGAATACCACCAGCTGTAATTAACGTATCTGCACCCTTTTCCTGTGCATCTGCAACTAGAAATTCTAACTTTCTCGTCTTATTGCCACCGGCTGTTAAACCAAGTAAATCATCTCGTTTAAAATAAATAGTCGGGCCACCAAGTGCTTCAGAAAAATTGTTTAACTTTTCAATTGGTGTATATGATTCTGTATATTTTTTTCTCGGGAATTTAGCTAAATTCATTGTAACGCTCCTTTTGTACTTCTTTCACAATATATGTAACGTTACTATTATTACACGTAAAAATGGTGAAGTCATCTTTCTCGGTTAAAAATGTATTAGAATTTCATTTTGATAAGTAAAACCGTATTAATGATTTTAACTTAATTACGGTACATGAAATTTATATCAACGATTTTTTAAATATATCGTTCATTACTTACAATATATCAACGATTTTTCAAATATATCGATCGTAACTTGCAGTATATCAACGATTTTCTTAATATATCGATCTATCGACAAAAAACGACAGACAGGCAACCCCTTTCTCATCAACAAAAAAAGAGCCCACACATTCAAATGTGGACTCCCTCCAATCACTTATTTACCGAAAAACGAAGTAACTGTGTTAATCCCGGCTCTAAATTCATTTCACCTTTGTGGCGTACGTATACGACTTTATCCCCATCAAAATTCGGAGGGTTTGCTTTACTATACGTATGCCACTCATTCGTTCCTTCTATAGAATACTCCATATATTCAGTTGCACCGACAATTATATTTTTACTATCATCTGTCGTTACATTTGGTGCCATCTGCGCAATTTTTGAATCACTAATTAATAACTTCTTTATATCCTTATCACGTTTGTAATCGTAAGCTGTCACAATTACATCGTTACCATATGCTTTCACTTGTAACCCTTGTTTAAATGAATAGCCATCTGGAGCAGTTTTCTCTCCTCCATTTGGTCCTGCTGACATCCAACCTGTTTCAATCCCGCCCGTATTTACAACAGTGAAACCTTTTTCATCTCCGCCTTTAATTTTCTTTTTACCAGCCCAGTCAGGTAAGTTTAAATCCCAATGCGTATGACTCGTGAAGAAAACAACTTGCGGATAGTCTTTTAATATATCGTACAATTTATCCACGTTTAAATAATCTTGTAAGTACGGCGATTGCCTTGATCCAGATACTGTATCAGGTAAAACGTGATGAGAGAAAATGAAGATTGGCTTATTTTTATCTTTTTGACTGTACTCTTCTAAATTTTGTTTTAACCAACCTAATTGCTCATCACTCATATATACTTCGTCCCACATTTTTGAATCGTGGTATTTCATATATTTTTCAGTTCCTAAAAATAGAAGCGGATAACCGTCTAATTCTTTTTTATGATATACCTTTTCTTGTCCACTAAATTTCAGATAGCGGTTAAATAAAGTTTCCTCATTTACACCATTTGGCCATGTACTTTGAGAGAGTTTCCCATCTGCTGTCCATTTACCAGCATAAAACTCATGATTCCCAACAGTAGACCATACATTTTCTGGATGCTTATTTTTATTTAACACACGCTTTACATCATCATATTGTGACTGTTGTCCAGTCGGCGTTATATCCCCATTCATAATAAGCGCTCTAGAAAGTGGCGTCACTTTGTTCATATCTTTTAGCACATGATCAAAATCCCCTAAATCACCTTGAATATCACTAATAACATTAAAAGTTGTAGCTGATTTTCGGGCTTGCTCTTTCCCTTCCGCATGCACTGAAAACGTCGGTAATAATGCCGCCATAACTGCTAACGAAGCAACCGTCTTTTTCATACAAATTCTCCCCCTAATAATAGAATGTACAAACTGACATGTTCTGCTTTCTCTTAGGTGCTTGTCCAATTCACATTATAGGGGGAGAATGTAAAGATTAATGGAATAAAAAATTAAGTGTTTTTTAAGAGATTTTGTCTTTTTTACACACTCCACAATTAGCAATTCGCGCCAATCTAGCTTTCTAGCCTTTTACATTACATAAATGTAAATGAATATGATGAATCTCTTAGTTTAATATGTTGTCTTTTTAATCTCTGTTATATAACCGCCACAAAATATGCTATCTTTTCAAGTTCTCTTTCTTTAATAAACGTTACTCCTCTTTTAATTCGCTTTAAAATTATAAATCGGCTTAATAATATGTTTAATATCAATTGTTTCTTTTGTATTCTCAATAATCTCATCCATTGGCTTATATACCATTGGCGCTTCATCTAAAGTACTTTCTGCAACAGATGTAGTCCAAACCTCTGTCATTGTATTTTGAAAATCCTCTAAGTTAAGTACTTCTTTCGCCTTCTTACGGCTCATAATACGTCCTGCTCCATGTGGTCCAGAAAAGTTCCAATCTGGATTCCCTTTACCAAATGCAATGATAGAACCGTCTCTCATATTAATTGGAATGATTACTCGTTCATCTTTCTGAGCTGAAATAGCACCTTTTCGTAGAATCATATTTTCCATATCGATGTAGTTATGAATTGTAGTGAATTGATCTGATACTTTCCAATCCATTTTAGTGACGATTTCATCAATCATTGCTTTACGATTTAACTCCGCATATTTTTGTGCAATTTTCATATCATTCATGTAATCTTTAAATCCTTGTCCTTCTAAATAAGCTAATTCTTTGCGAATCACCGGTTTCTTAATTTTACGTAAAGCTTCATGTATTTCTTGTTGTCTGCCTTCTTTCGTTAAACGTTCAATGATTTCCTCTTTAATCGATTTAACGTTAATAAGTTGCTCGTAAGCAAAGTTTTGGTAATACTCTGCTACTTGTTTCCCTAAATTACGCGAACCACTATGAATGACAATGTATACATTTCCTTTATCATCCTCATTCAGTTCGACAAAATGATTGCCCCCGCCAAGTGTACCAATACTTTTTTGAGCACGTTGCAATGTAAACGGGGCTCTTACACTATCAAAATCAATCATTTTTGAAAATCTATGTTCCTTATCTCGAATACGAAAACCACTTGGGACAAATTTACGTATCGTTTCGTCTAAGTGATCGAAGTTGATTTCCTCTTTTTTCTTATTAATCATCACAACTTCCATGCCACAACCAATATCGTACTTACCTTCCAGTTTCCTGAAAGAGTGGACTATACCTTCTCTACAGTCATCGAGATATGCAGTCTCTACTGTAGGCTCACCGTATTAATTATTCCTCTTCAATTCAAAATGGATGAGGAATAATTCTGTACCTTAGTCTGCTAACATGGTACAAGTCTCTGAACCATTCGATTATGTCACCATAACCACTGGCTGCTGATTACCCTCGCCTTTTATCGTTAGGGTTCCCAGTCAATTGAGTGAGTAGTTTAAAGTCTGAGCCGATTAGTTAACCCCGACTAAATTAGGAACAATCTTATCTTGAATTGTCATTGTTGTCCCAATCGTACAACCTGCGCCCGCATGTGTATCTGGCATAATACGAATCTTGCTATCCTTTACAAATTCTTGGTTACAAAGATCAATAATTTGACCTGCTGCCGTTTCTTCTACATTCGTAGTATACACTTTCGCTTCATTGTATTTTCCTCGTAATTTCAACATCTTCTAATTCCCCTTTCCTTTAGTTTCTACAAACATTAATTTATATATATTATATATTTATATTTTCCACCACTACAGCTCATTTCCTTTTTTATAAAAAAAGACACAGAGATTCCTCCCCATGCCTACTAATTTCTTACCTTTTCACCGCATGTACATAATGCACCGTCTCAAAAGCTTCTAAATAATCGTTTCGTCCTTCAAAATATAATTTATTTATGTCTTCTGGCGATAAATGCTCATACATGAGTAAGCCCGCCTTCTCTAACAGTGCTTCCATTTCAGCATAAGAATAACATGATTTCATCGGTTCTCCGCCTACCGCAGCCATTTTCACCATATTTTCAACTCGATTGGACAGTCCCTTTTCTGTAAACAAGTTTTCATCGGGATAATCAAAAACGATAGAACTACCTGCCGGAACCATCTCGAATAAACATTCTAATAAACTAGCAAGTTCCTCTTTCGTTAAATAGTACGTAACACCTAAAAGGCTAAAGAAAGTCTTTTTATGTTCAAATCCTTCATTGCGTAACTGTTCATAGGAAAATCCTTTCGTAAAATCCATTGAAACAAAATGAAGGTTTTTTGGAACTTCAAGTTCTGTTTCTTTTATTCTTTCCTTCTTAAACACCTGCGTAGAAGGATGATCCACTTCAAATATTTCTATTTTATTTTCTAATTCTCGGTGTCTAAAACTGAACGTATCTAAGCCTGCACCGAGTATGACGTATTGTTTCGCTCCTAATGTAATTTCATGTAGTAATACTCTTTCACAATATGCAGCACGTGCTAAAGGTGTTGGTGATAACTGAACTTGCGTAATCCAATTTAATATTTCTTTTGGATTGTCTTGAAACTGCTCTGCAATGTCTTTATTGAAAAAGTGAATCCCTTGAACCATGTTCGTTTCAATATTGTTACGTTCTTTTTGTGAAATGAAATCTTTAGCTACATAATCATCAAAGATTTTAGGATTATCAAATTCACTATGATACGCCCTTCCGAAAGCTGATACTAACGACGTTACACTTACTTCACCTTGTTTCACGCACATACACTCTCCTTCATTTTCACAACAAAAATAGGGTTCCCCTGGCCAGGAGAACCCTATTATACACCTTATTTTTATATTGGTAAATTATATCATAAATAAGTTTTTTTGTCAAGTTTTCAGCCTACTAACGCTCCAATAATTTGTGTAATCTCTAACAGGAAGATTTCGATCTACATCGAATATTCCAGTTTATAACAACACAAATGGAGGTCGTCATGAAAAGATTAGTCATCATTACAGTAGGAAAAACACACAGTGGAAAAACTACATTTGCAAAAGAGCTAGAAAAAGAGTTACCTAATTCTTTTATTATGGACCAAGACAACCAAGCTGAATTTATTAACACACATTATGAAAAATTACAGCCGACAGAAGGATCAAATACACTAAAGCACGGTCTTTCAAAATTCATTGTTGATTATGCGAAAGAACATACAAATTTACACCTTATTATTTGTAACTCCAATCGCAGTAAAAACGGAAGATTCTATTTACTAAACGAATTATTTCCACAGAATGAATATGTACGCATATTAGTTCACTTTGACATCCCAGATGATGTACTTTATGAAAGAGTAGGCCTTAGTAAACGAAGTACAAATATTTTTAGGGGAAACTATTCCAGTTTCAAAGAAGTCCTCCACCGCCAACAAGTTAAATCACTACATGAAGATGTAGTAGATCCTATAGAAAATGAAGCTGATTATTTGTTTGTTATTCGTAACAGTAAGGATGTAAACTCTACTATATTAAAAATTGTCCATCTTGCTAAAGAGTTCTCCCCTACTCCAAAATAAGAGACTATAAAAATTACATAATCATAGATTATTATGCAAATACTTCCTCTAGACGGCGCAGATGGTATATAATGATGGAAGAATCTACTTCTATATGCTCATTTTTACACAAAACAGCTCATGCATATGAAAGAAAAGAGGTACAAAAATATGAAAACAAAACAAACAATCGCTGCGTCTACACTAGCTTTAGCAATGATTGCTGGCGCAAACTCTGCTCATGCAGAAGTAAATGATGCTACTCCTCAGCAAAGTACGGGAGATCGATTAGCTGAAATTAAGCAACATAAACAAGAGTTAGATGCGAAATTACAGCAACACAAAGAAAACGTGGATCAAACATTAAATGAACTTAACAAAGTTAAGGAAAATGTTGATACTAAGGTGAATGAACTACATGAACGTAAACAAGTTGCTGATGAAAAGATTAACGAAGTTAAACAGCATAAACAAGAACTAGATGCAAAACTTCAGCAAGACAAACAAATCGCCGAAGATAAAATCGCTGAAATTAAAGAGCATAAAAAACAAGTAGAAGATAAAGTTGCTGAAGTAAAAGAGCATAAGCAAAATATCGATAACAAAGTGAATGAGATTAAAGAACATAAACAAACTGTCGATGAAAAAGTGAATGAAATGAAGCAACATAAAGAGAACATTGATCAAAAGGTTAATGAACTTAAGGAAGTTAAAAAACAAGTAGATGAAAAATTAGCTGAGTTAAAGAAAGCGAAACAAACTGCTGAAGACAAACTCGCTGAACTAAAAGAAAACAAGCCGAATACTGGTAACACGTTAGAGGAACTTAAGAAAATTAAAAGCAATTTAGACAGTCTTTCCGCTAACTTAGAATTAGCTAAACAAGATGTAAAAAACAAACTAGCTGTTTTACAAGAAGCTAGACAAGATTTAATCAATAAAATTAACGAAATTAAACAATCGAAACAAACTGTTTCAGATGATTTATCAAAGAAAAAACAAGACCTAGATATTAAAATTAACGACTTTAAGCATACTGAGAAAAAAATTGACGACAAATTAGCTGAGTTACATACAACGAAGCAAAATGTTGATAACAAGATTAATGAAGTATCACAGTCTAAACAAACGCAAGCAGATAATGGTACTAAAAACAATAACACTAAAGAACTTCCTAACGCTGGTAGCGAGCAATCAAACAATATGGCTCTAGGAATGCTATCTGTATTAGGCGGGATTTTATTAGTAACACGCAATAAAATTAAAACCTTATTCTCAAAATAAAGCCATTATACTTATTAAAAACAATTATACAAAGGCCAACCGCATTGAAGTGCACCCCAATTGTTAGACACAGTCTAACAATTGGAGGTGCATTTTTTATGGCTAAATTTTCTTCAAAAGAAAAAATCCAAGCGGTGAAACGATATTTAGATGGTACAGAAAGTGGAAAAATAATTGCTAAATCTATAGGAGTTAACCCTAGCGTACTTCGTGAGTGGATTAGACGATATGAGTCTTCAGGTGAAAAGGCCTTTGAAAAGTGCTATACATTCTACCCAGCCCAGTATAAACTAGATGTACTTTATTATATGAATGAACACGGGACATCTATCAGAGAAACAGCGGCACTTTTCAATATACCGTCTTATGAAACACTTCGGAAATGGAAAATAGCTTATGAAACAGGAGGATTGGATGCCCTACAATCAAAGAAAAAGGGGCATCCAACCATGAAAGATAAAAAAATAAAACCAGTAGATGAAGGATCAATCGAAGCCTTACAAGCGGAAAATGAGCGTTTACGTATGGAAAATGCATATTTAAAAAAGTTGAATGCCTTAGTTCAAAACAAAGAAAAATCACCAAACAAGACAAAGCGCAAGTAATCTACGAGTTAAGGCATGAATTTCCTATCAAGGAGTTACTTCAACTCGCAAACATTCCACGTAGTACGTACTATTACTGGATGAAACATTTTAATCGTCCTGATCCAAATGCGGAGGTAAAAGAACTGATTCAAGCTATTTATAATGAACACGATGGGTGTTATGGTTATCGTCGTATTCGTGATGAACTTATGAATCGTGGACACAAAGTAAATCATAAAAAAGTATATCGCCTTATGAAAGAATTAGGGTTAAAATGTCTGGTTCGTATGAAAAAATATCGCTCTTACAAAGGGACAGTTGGGAAAATTGCGCCAAATATTTTAAATCGCAACTTCCAAGCTGAAAAACCAAATGAAAAGTGGGTTACAGATATTACGGAGTTTAAGTTATTTGGGGAGAAGTTATACCTATCACCAATGTTGGATTTATTTAATGGTGAAATTATCACGTATACAATTAGTTCCAGACCGACCTATTCCCTTGTTTCAACGATGTTGGACCAAGCCCTTTATTGTGTAACCGATCCGGATAAACTCCTCATTCACTCTGATCAAGGTTGGCACTATCAAATGAAACAATACCGTCATTCTCTTAAGAATTGTGGCATAACTCAAAGTATGTCTCGCAAAGGAAACTGTTATGACAATGCCGTTATTGAAAATTTCTTCGGTATCATGAAATCGGAATTTCTGTATCGAAAAGAATTTGAAAGTATAACACATTTCAAACAAGAATTAGCAAAGTATATAGAATACTATAATCATAAAAGAATTAAGGCAAAATTAAAGGGTATGAGCCCAGTACAATACCGGGCTCATACCCTAGAGGCTGCCTAATGAAACGACCTGTCTAACTTTCGGGGGTCACTTCA
>NZ_JBMOWC010000038.1:0-44829 GCF_049310765.1 Bacillus sp. PSXD-155
AGGTTTTGACTTATATAAAAGAGAAGAGCTTCAATTCGTTACAAGATATTCACTCTGTCTTACCTTTTGAGAATTCAAAAATAACAAATCAAATGGAAGATATTCAGGATAGTATTTTAAATGGCTATATACTTATTCAGTACGATACAGATAAATTAAATTGTTTGTTAGTAAATGTGTCAAAGAAAGAAAAAAGGGATATTACAAAAGCTGAAATTGAATACAATATTGTGGGTCCGCAAATCGCATTTGTCGAAGATTTAGATGTAAATTTAAATTTAGTACGTAGAAAGCTTCCAACACCGTATTTACAAATGAAAGAATTGAAAGTAGGATCTCTCTCTAACACAACTGTTGCGATTGTATTTATTGAGGGAATTGTAAATGATCAAAATCTACAAGAAATTATAAAAAGGGTAAGTCAAATAAAAACAGACCATGTTTTGGATAGTACTTATTTGATGCAGTTAATTGCAGACAACCCGAATTCTATATTCCCTCAATTTTTGAATACAGAACGTCCGGACCGTGTGGCAGCTGTATTAGCAGAAGGGAAAATTGCACTTTTTGTAGATGGCTCACCTTATGCCATCACTCTTCCAACAACATTAATTGATTTTTTTTCTACGACAGAAGATTACACCATGCCTTGGATTATAGCCTCTTTTTTTCGTCTATTAAGGCTTTTTGCTTTTATATTTTCTGTCTTAACGACTCCATTATATGTCTCGATCTTAACATATCATTACGAGCTTATCCCAAAAGAACTTCTTGAAACGTTAATCATATCGAGAAGTAAAGTACCTTTTCCTCCATTAATTGAAGCACTTTTTTTAGAAATAACAATTGAATTACTGAGAGAAGCGGGGGCACGTTTACCAACTAAAGTGGGTTTAACTGTCGGTATAGTAGGTGGTATTGTGATTGGACAAGCATCGGTAGAAGCAAGTCTTACAAGTAACGTACTTATTATCATTGTTGCACTTTCAGCTCTTAGTTCATTTACAGCACCAATATATCGAATTGGTAATACAATTCGAGTAATTCGTTTTCCTTTTATAATATCTGCACACCTATTGGGCTTATTAGGAATTGTTTTAACAAGTTCTTTCCTTTTAGTACGCTTATTACGTACAGAATCATTAAGACGTCCTTATTTGTTCCCTTTTTATCCTACACGTCCTACAGATTGGAAAGACAGCATTATACGTATGCCAATCTCAGCGATGTTTCGACGTCCTATTTTTTCAAGGTCTAAACAGCGTTTTCGCTTTAATCCAGAAGAGGTAGAGAAAAATAAAATACTATCACGAAATGATTTTGATGATTGAATTTAACAGGGAGGAGCATTATGAAACAGATCCCAATTGAGTATCAAGTCTCGCCATATATGGTATTTTTTTTAATTATTACTATACAGTTGGGAGTTGGTATGCTTGGTTTTGAAAGGATTAGTGCAAAATTAGTTGGAAATGATGCGTGGATTAGCACGCTACTTTTTGGAATATCTGTTAATGTTATGATTTGGATCATATATCAGATTTTAAATCAGGGTAATGGAGACATCATTGCAATCAATCAAAACGTACTTGGAAAATGGATTGGTGGATTGCTCAACTTCATTTTTTTATCCTATATTGTATTGTTAGGTGCAACAACACTACATACTTATATCGAAGTAGTACATGTTTGGATGTTTCCTTCAATTTCATCTTGGGTTATAGCGGGGGCTTTTTTGGGTCTATGTTATTACATTGTTACTGGAGGATTTCGTGTAGTTGCCGGAATCGGCTTCTTTGGAATCGTTATCCCAAGCATTCTAATCTTCACATTTTTTTATCCTTTGCAGTATGCAGATTTCCGGAATTTATTTCCAATTGCACAGCATTCATTTCTAGAAATTATGAAAGGAATGAAAGGAAATATGTTTAGTTTTTTTGGATTTGAAATGTTATTGTTGTACTACCCATTTATTAAAAAGGCAAGAACGTCTCAAAAATATGCGCACTATGCAAATTTAGTAACGACTATTGTCTACACATACCTTATGATTTTAACTCTTGCGTTTTTTAGTGAAAAGCAACTTGCGAACGCGATATGGGCATATTTAAGCATGATTAAAATTATACAATTCCCCTTTATAGAGCGGTTTGAATACATTATTGTTTCTGTTTGGGCTTTTTTTATATTACCCAATGTTTCCTTTACATTATGGGGAGTAAGTCGTGGTATAAAAGAGGCACTGGGAATAAAGCAAAAATATGTTTTGCCAGTTATCATCATATTCATCTTTATTTTGTCATTTTTCTTGAATAACCGTAATAAAATTAACTTATTAAATACTTGGACAGGTCAAATTGGCTTTGTATATATATATGTATACCTACCTGTACTATGGCTAATTCAAACGGCCAAAATAAAGTTAAGGAGATAAACATGAAGCGCTGGATACTTTTCCTTATATTAGGTGTCTTCTTAATAGGTTGTGCTAAAACAAAAATTGTGGATGACATTGATTTAGTTCAAGTTGCGGCATATGATACTGAAGCAGAAGGTAAGCTAAAAGGAATCTTTGCGATTTCAGCTTATAAAGGAGGCGGGGAAGGTGAAACAAAAATCTATTCAGCATCAGGCCAGACTGGTAGAGAAGTTCTTGCAAGAGCATCCGAAAAATCTTCTGGACCTCTAGAGTTGGGGCAATTGCGTGTTATTATTTTTAATGAAAAAATAATTGAAAAGGGAATGCAGGAAATTTTAGAGACTTTGAACCGCAATCCTAGTGTAGGAAATGCAATTTATTTAGCAATTACAAATGTAAAAGGGGAATCACTATTAAAGGGGAACTATTCTAAAGAAAAAGAAATTGCTTCTTATCTATCCTCTTTACTGGAGCAAAATATGAACAATGGAACGCAACCAAAAACAAACTTTTTTATGTTTTTAAATCAACTTGATGATGATGCGAGAGATTCCTATTTACCGATGATATCTAAAAAAGGGAATGTGTTGGAGTTAAATGGAATAGCACTTTTTAAAAGATGTAAAATGGTTGATAAAGTGAACCCTAAAGATTTATTTGTATTTAAATTGTTGACAGATAATTTTAAACAAGGTACATACCAATTCAAACTACCTGGTTCTTCAAATACTTATGCCACGATAGAGAATATAAAAGCTAGAACAAAATATAAGATGGAGGGGAATAGTAAGCATCCATTCGTAAATGCTCATATTCAAGTTAAAGCTGAAATTCAAGAATTTACAAAAACAAAAAATCTAGATAATCCTAAAGAAATAAAAAAATTAGAAAAAATTATGGAAAAAGAAATAGAAAAAAAAGCAACTACATTGATAAAGAGATTTATTAAAAAAGACACAGATCCTATAGGACTTAGAAAGCTTGGTAGAACTCACGTAAGAAAATGGAACAGTCAAGAATGGGAAGAATCCTATAAACATTTACGTTTTCGTGTAACAGCTGATGTAAAAGTAACCCAATCTGGTGTTACAGAATAAATAAATCAAATAAGATATGGAAAATTTCAATAAAAAATATAGTCTCGCAGGAGATTAGGGAGAAGAGAAACTATTAACAAAGCATTTCATAAACATTAAGATGCTTTGTTAATAGTTTTTATACTTTTATAGCCATATCACTAATTTTCTTTATTTAAAATTCGATAATGTTTAGATAGAATATTTTGTTGTATTGTATAACCATTTAACACTTTTTTTAGCCAAGAAGACTCCTTCCTTAAAGACCGCGAACTGAGTAGGTGGAGATGAATTGGCTTTGGACAATAGATGGCAGGAAGCTATCTTAATTGTTCGACATACATAAACTGTTACTCCACTATCTTTCAAATATATGTTTATTGTATAAGAGACACATGCCGAAATGGAGCTGAAATGAATGATAATTAATAAAGCATATAAATTTCGTATCTATCCAAATAAAACACAAGCAACTCTAATTGTAATACTCTATGGGAACATTATTAAATTTGAACGATATTAACAGAACTTTGTTGATAATTAGTTAAAAAAGTATTGTACGATTAAATATGATATGTTACAGTTGTATTACGAAGTCGTTAATTAATGTTAAATTTATTTCAATTACATTTCTTGTAATTTCCGTATTGTTACAAAAAACTATAGATGTTTTTATGTGTATAGGAGTGTGTGTAGTAAAGAGTCTGAGTTGATAATACGTGCACACTTTAAATTTCCTTTCTGTCTGAATGAAGAAGACTACCAACTAATTAAGGGGTTTAAAGTAACCACTTTAAATAAAATGTGCTTCCTTTCCCACACACAATGTAGTACATATTTAAAGTACAGTCTAGTTGCTACACAGACTCTTGTACATATAAACATTAAGGTGAAATAGAGATAAGAATTCATTACATAAAAAGCACTACCAAGCTAAACGTACAAAATATCATCTGTGCATTTTGATGAAATGTTAAAATGCCTAGATGATATTTTTTTGAAGAATTCTTGTATGTGTTTAGGAATAACAATTTCTAAAACTTAATGATTCTCTACTTTTGGAACATCCAAAAATTTGTGTAAATAAATTTACGGTGTATGTACATTCATTTAAATAGGAAAAATGAGGTTTTTCATATGAAGTATAGTTATAAAGTGTTTATATTTATTTGGACAATTATTTTATTGTTTTTTCTACTTTATTTTGGTTACTGTAAAATTTCCGACACTGAGCAAGTACCTGTCATATCAGTCAAACAATAGAAGTGAAAAATATTGAGAAAACCAAATGAGATAAAAATAGATACAGTAGAAAGACTACTACAGGAAGTAATTAATTGTACGAAGTTAGATGAAATATTGGAAATAAAAAACTTTAATGGAGAATATATTGATTGCTGCTTGGGGAGAAAATTATAAATATCATAATCGGTATAAAGATATTTATGAGTTATTCAGAGGTTACCATTTACACTGCTTTAGGAAAAAAAGGATGTGTTAACGAGACACTCTATATATATAAGTAACGATTCAAGCCAATAGATTACATAAAACCAGAGCGGATTGTGTATCGTCTTATTCGAACTACAAGAAACCATGAACGTACAAGTAAAGCGGGACTTACAGCAAACTGTAATGGTGAAACAGGAGGAGACGCATGGGTGTGGTGTTCAATTTGTCATGAAGAACATCCCGTTCTTTTCTGATATATTTCAATATGATCAAGGAAACCCCTATCATTCCTTACCATTATGTCAGCACATATATATGGTATACGCTCATTTAACAGAGAATTATGTAGGGGAAGATTTATTTCTTCTGCAAAGTGCTGCAGCACTCCATGATACAGGTAAACCGTTTTGCCGTGTATTTAAAAAGCTCAAAGGGTACCATTCGTATTATGGTCACGAATATGTTAGTACCCATATCGCTTGTCACTTTTTAATGGAACTTGGTTTCAAATGGGAGTTTATTGAGAAAGTATTAATGATTACAGGCTTTCATATGAAGATGTTACATGGCGGGGAAGAGGCAGCACGTGAAATCTATTATTACTGCGGTGATGAGATGCTTACAAAATTATATTTTTTCCGAGATGCAGATGTATTTGCGAAGTAGAGAGGTGAAAAAATGCTTGTAAAATATTCATGAACATTGCACGTTCCTTGGTCGATAGGGGTAACAAGTGATGACCGTGTTCTACAAAATATGGACGGATTTGAAACTCAAGAAGTGGTCGTACTAGAAAAGTTAGATGGTGAAACTACATCACTTTATAAAGATGCTATTCATGCAAGGTGATTATCAAGTGGTCATCACCCATCGAGAACATGGGTAAAAACGTTACAAGGAAGTATGGGGTATAGAATTCCAGAAGGCTGGCGGATATGTGGTGAAAATGTGTATGCTTGTCATAGTATTCACTATATAGCACTGACGTCCTATTTTTATGTCTTTTCAATATGGAATGAGAAAAATGAATGTTTATCGTGGGATGCAACAGTTGCATGGTGTAAAAAGTTAGGCCTTGCACACGTTCCATTGTTATATCGGGGCCCCTATAATGAAAAGGTAATTTGTTCGAAAAGACCATGTGCAAACCAATCAGCACTGGATGACACAAGCGGTTATCCAAAATAAATTAGCAAAATAAAAACACGCAATTCCAAATGGAACTGCGTGTTTTATCGTTTTCTAGCATCGTTTGACGTTCATGTATGGTTACTCTTATCAGAGAATATCCCCCCCTAACACGGAAAACTATTAATTTATTAGTTTTTATTCGTAACTTTTAAGGTATCTAACACGATTTTAGTAGCGTCTGCAATAAGCTTATCATCATATTCTGCATCTTCTTTATCATGATTAGAAAGGATGGCAAGAACAATTGGCTTTTTATTTGGTGGCCAAATAATTGCAATATCATTCCTTGTTCCATAAGATCCTGCGCCTGTTTTATCAGCCACTTCCCATCCTTTTGGTACGCCCGCACGAATCAACTTATCTCCAGTCGTATTTCTCTTCATCCAATCTACTAATAATTCACGTTTCTCTGTTGGAAGTGCAGATCCTAATGTAAATGATTGAAGTGTCTTAGCGATCGCTTCTGGTGTACTGGTATCGCGCGTTTCTCCAGGGTGTACTTCATTTAATTCAGGTTCAAATCGTTCAGATTTAGTAACCGTATCTCCCGTTTCTCTCAAGATTTTTTCAAATGCGGATGGACCACCTAACTTTTTAAGAATTAAATTATGTGCTGTACTGTCACTATATCGAACAGAAGCATCTGCAAGTTCTCTTAACGTCATTCCTGTATCCACATGCTTTTCTGTAATTGGATTATAATTAGAAAGGTCTTCACGCGTATACGTAATCCTTTCATCAAGAGCTTCTATTGAGTTCTGATGTAAAAGAGCTCCCGTTGCTAATGATTTAGATGTAGAGGCAAATGCAAAACGATCATTTGAATGATAAGCAACAGTTTGATTTGTACCTGTATCCAGAGCATAAATACCAAGCTTAGCATTATATTTTTTTTCAAGCTTAGCAAAAGAATCATGACCTGTATTTTCTTGTTTAATTTGCTTTATTTGTTTTGTTTGCTTAGGTGGTTCAGATGGAGTATTACTATTAGAACACCCTATTAGTGTTACACATGAAAGTAATACGACAGGTACAATCTTTTTGTAATGTGAAATGGTAAAGAACTTGTTTAAAACGTACATGAATTTTCAACCTCTTTCAAAAATATATGGATTTTGTTTTGGTATTTTAAATACCGATGTTAATTTAAAGTGGGTGTTGGATACCAATACTTCTGAAGTTGAATTTTAACAGGCTAAGCAGAACCAAAGTGTTTATATGAATGAACGGTTACTGTTTAGGGTGTTTCTTTTTTGCTTACATTTGAAATAGTTTACCTGTGAAAGTATTAAACTCGTAACATTTATATGAAGTATTTCAATACACACTTTTTTTACATCACTTTACTTTTGAGAATAATAAGTCCTTTCATATTTTTAGGAATACACATAATAGACACTCTAAGTAATAAATTTGTTCCATTTTAACTTGGCGAACGGTAAAGAAAATACAATGAATTGTAAATGAAATCTGTACGGGAATCTAGTACCGTATAGTACAGTGCATATGAAAAACTCCTCAATGCTATCTCTCAAAAAATAATAATTCTCGGCTTTATAAACTGTATTTTCAAAAACATTGCGAGCTTGTAAGAAAAATGAAAGGTAATTCAATATGAGATAAATAACTTTACTACTACAATGAAAAACAGAATCATTCTTAAAAATCATGAGATACGATATCAAGTTATTTGCGTGCTTAATACATTTTACTAAATGTTCCAGTTTTAATAGAGAAAGTCGAATCAGACCATTAACGAATGGTATATTATTCGTATTTTGGAAAAATCAAAATGTAGACAAGCATCTTCTATCAAATCTCATTCTTAGTGTGTACATTTGGAGGGAATTTCTCATATGAAATTAGTAAAAGTAAAAGATCTTAGTTAGGAGAAAAATGATAATGTTAACAAATTCAAGGTGAAGAAAGAAGGTAGCGTAGGTCTATTCATTAGGGGAAGCCTGAGGAGATTATATTAGATAAGTTAATCTTTAGCGATGAGGGGGATGGACAATTACAAAAGAACAGCAAGCTGAATTTCATTTCTAAGAGGGGGGCAGACGCCTCTCTTTTTTATGCCGCAAATAGCATTAATTCGTTAATTAATTTATATGAGATTATCTTAAATAAGTTAGTTAAGAAAGAAAAATAAAAGTGAGTAAAAAGATAAAAATACACAGGTACGTAAAAAATAAGGAAGTTGTATTTGCAAGTGTTTTAGTTGGGTGTGATATCAATTGTATTGGTAAAGGTGAATATTACGTTTAAATTGCCATGGATGGAAAAGGAGGAGTTTCAAAATCTATGGATGGTAAAGTGATGGGAAAGGAGTATGAATATATATTCTCGGGTTTTGATAAGGAAGGTAAAGAAAAAGAGTTAGAATTTATTGCACAAAAGAATCTTCGTAAAGAAGCATTCCTACCTGTATATCATTCAGATAAAAAAGGTGTAACAGCTTGGGAGGAAGTGCAGGAAGACGAGCGCTCTAAAAAAGCAAAAGAAAAACTAGGTATGAAATAATCAGTTATTTGTGATGGTGGATTCTCCTAGGTGGAGGGTTCGCCGTTTTTTATTATATGTTACGTTGTAGTTTTTATATAAAGTATATTGAAAAGATGGGTTAAATCTTATGGAATGATATCTCCATAATTAATAACTTGCACAATAACTTTTCAATTATCACTAAATCCATTCATATCAACAAGTTGTCCCCCATATCCCTTTGTAGCAATATCTTTTAAAGCACGCTAAAAATACCCTTTATTTTAACTTTATCTTATCTTTACCTTATCTTTAAATTTTTATATTAAACTTGAAACCTTAAAGTATTGATGTATGAGTCTAAAAGGGCGGGAGATAGATGTTCATTACATAGTTTGTATATAACCAATTACCTTTGAAAAATTGAATTTCTTATACGAGGAGGAATATATGAAGGATACAAGTAAAAAACAAATTATAAAAGTGTTCCTTATTAGTATTCTAGGCTTAGGAACAATACTTGGAATGCTATATTTTAATCATAAAACCAATATTCAACAAAATAAAGCGCAAGCCACTGAAAAACGTGTATTGCAATATGAGTCCACCTTAAAAAAAGAATTAGAAAAATATAATTTAGGAGAGAAAACACCAATTTTATTAGGAATTATGTATCAAGAGAGTAGAGGTGAGGGAAACGACCCTATGCAGTCATCCGAATCACTTGGATTAAAGCCAAATGAAATTCAAGAGACAAGCTTGAGCATTAAACAAGGGGTAAAGCACTTTGCTAAAATGTACAAATATGGAACGGACAAGGATGTTAGCATAGATACAATTATTCAAAGTTATAATATGGGGCCAGGGTATATTGATTTTATTGCTAGTCAAGAAGTTAAACAACACTCGGAGGATTCGGCCAAAAAATTTTCTAAGATGAAAGTTGATCAAAAACCAGCGATGTATACTTGTGGTGGAAATAAAAATAATTTTAGGTATCCATATTGTTATGGTGATTTCACATATGCCACAAAGGTAAATGAAAAAACAAAACTTATTGAAAAACTTCTTCGAAATGTACATAGCCTTTCTAAATAAGTTGCAGAATGAAATATAATGATACCATCAGTTATTAACAATAATATCTAAGAAAAAACTACTTTCTTTCTTAATTCGCATAATTTTCAAAAACAAATCCCGTGGATGTTAATATTTGTTATATAATATATTTGTCAAAGCATTAACCCTAAAGTTTCTAAATTCAAGCTGTAAGATAGTTTGTTTGGCCCGTATTTTCACCTTAAAAGTAGAGTTTAAATATAGTTGCAATTTTTTGAGGGGGAAAAGTAAATGTTTATAAAAACAGAAAGATTATTAATACGAAAATTTGAGTTCAAAGATTGGCAAGCTGTTCATGAGTATACATCAGATATCAATGTTATGAAATACATACCTGAAGGGGTCTTTACTGAAGAAAATACAAGAAACTTTGTGAATGAAAACATTGGTGAAAACGCTAAGAACTTTCCTGTAGTATTAATTGATAAAGATATTCTGATTGGTCATATAGTTTTTCATAAATATTTTGGTGAGCATACATATGAGATTGGTTGGGTGTTCAATCCTAAATATTTCAATAAAGGATATGCTTCTGAAGCAGCACAAGCTACTTTGAAATATGGCTTTAAGGAAATGAAATTACATAGGATTATAGCTACATGTCAGCCACAAAATACCCCATCATATCGAGTAATGGAGAAGATTGGAATGAGAAGAGAAGGCTATTTCAGGAAGTGTATACCACATGGGAATGAATGGTGGGATGAATATTATTACGCTATTTTAGAAGAAGAGTAGTGCCTTGGAACGCATCATTTAAATGGACACTCCTATTCCTAAATAGGCAAGTTGACTATCTTTATTGGGGATCCTTGCTACTAAAGGCGAACTTTATTTCCGGTATCGCTGACGTGCAAAACTTTGTATAATCTGATCTTATCTCTAAATCACAACTGTTACCCCATCACCATCAAGTTAAAGTTTCATTTTATTTTGCTAACTTGATGGTGATGTGACGTAACCTTAATTATTTAAAAATTTTAAAAAGGCCCCTTAGTCATGTTAAAGGGACCTTGATCACGCAAATGATATGTAAGCCAATTCATTTTTGATATACAGATTATTTGTATGATAATTTTTATAAATAATTGCTAAATAGTGAATTTACATAAATGCTTTTAGAAGTTCTTGAATTAATGGGATTGCTCCACCTATAAATTTTAAAACTGCCATTGCGATTTCCATATTATTCTCTCCTCTTTTTCGTATTAAGATGTGATAAATCTTTATAACCTTATTATAGTAAGCGCTTACAATTATAACAATACATTTTCGTATGCAATATTGCATATTTATACATTAGATCTCTATTATTCATTTTTAAATGGTACTATAGCGAGGTGAGAGTCTTTAAGGGTTCTCCTTAATAGGAGGAAATATGGAAAGAGTGCAAGCGATTTACAGTAATCAAAAATTTAAGAGTTGGGTTAAACAGGTATTAGCTGTAGGAGGAGTAATAGGGTGCTGTTATTTGGTGTTATATGTTTTCTGTTTCTTAGTTATCATGTAAATATTATACAACTAAACTAGTAGAGTCTTGCCTAGAGAGGTAAGGCTCTTTTATTGTAGTACCTGGAGATGAGCAAACTACATACAATATCTCTCAGGTTTTTCAGATCACTTTGTATAATTCCTTGTTTAGAACACTAATTTCTATTATCGAAACTAAATAAACATCTATTTAAAAGTTTCAATTTATATTGAAAACAGAATTCCATTGATAAAAAATATGTTTTTACTAGATACATATTAAAAAGACAAGCATAAATTATATGAGATTTTGGCAAAGTCTTTTTGACTTGGAAAAGGATTTAAATCTTACTTATAGATTTGATTCCTTTTTATATACTATAATCATTATATTGATACGTAAACATAATACATTAATAATGATTTAAAAGCAAGAATTTTAGTAGCGGTACGTTCACACATCCATCAACTTAAGATTTTAAAGTAGCTCTTAAACAAAAAAATTCTTTTTTTAATTGATTAATAGTAAACAAGAAAGGTTGGCAAATTAACTACTAAAGAGATTTCTTCAGGTAAGCTAATAAGTAATCTATCAAAAGGTCCTTTACAAAATTTATACATAAGTCAATTATAAGATCATGTAAATTTAAAATAATGTAAACATTATACATTTTTGTAAAAGACATTCATTGACACTTGTTTATATAAGTAACTATACTCGTTACATCAAATTGAATGTGTGATAATACGATTTTATTATTATTACAAACATGTAAATAGAAAATCCCAATTTGATAAATACAATGGTAGAGGTGTTTATTTTAATGAAGCACAAATTAATTGCAACAGGTATCCTTGCAGGATCTATATTATCCTATTCTTCTAATATTTTAGCAGATACTCATACATTCCCTGATGTTCCTGTATGGGCCGATAAATCTGTTAATTATTTAGTTGATAAACAGGTATTGAATGGTTATCCAGATGGAACTTTTGGTTCAAATGACTCATTGGACAGAGCTTCGGCTACAAAAATTATGACAAAAGTTTTAGGGATACAAATTGATCCTAATGCAAAACCATCTTTTACTGATTCACAAAATCACTGGGCTACTCCTTATATTGCTGCTGCTGAAAGAGCTGGTATTGTTAAGGGTGAAGGTAATGGAATCTTCAATCCATCTGGAAAAGTAACTCGCGCTGCTATGGCTACGATGCTAGTAAATGCATATAAACTACAAAGCACAGCAAATCATAACGAGCAGGTTAGATTTGAAGATTTAAAAGGGCATTGGGGAGAAAAATACGCCAATATTTTAATAGATTTAAAAATCTCTAATGGTACCGAGAACGGTTGGCAACCAAATAGATTTATAACACGTGCTGAAGCTGCTCAACTTACTGCAAAAACAGATATGTTACAACAAAATTTAAACGATGAAAAAGAGATTATTACTGCTACCTCATATGAAGATTTAAATTTAACAGTGGCTTCGAAAATTACAGCTCAAGAGATTGATAGTTTTATTGCGAAATATCATTCGGATAGTCCTTTAGTTGGCCATGGGCAAGATTTTATCAATGCGCAAAATCAATATGGTGTGAGTGCTCATTATTTAGCAGCACATGCGATTTTAGAATCTGGATACGGAAAATCAGAAATCGCATATCAAAAACATAATCTATTCGGTCTACGTGCATATGATGGAGATCCGTTTAAATATGCGAAATATTTACCAAGCTACGGCGATAGCATTGCTTATAATGCTAATTATGTACGAGAAAGATATTTGGAAGAAAGCGGTATGTATTATAACGGGCCAACATTAACTGGCATGAACGTGAAATATGCATCAGATAAAGGCTGGGCTAAGAAAATTGCAGGCATTATGGAACGTATTAAACCGTTTCGTGTAGAAGACTATACATATGCAAAAAAATTACCAAAGAATCCTGAAACATTAGATGTCGACGCGTTATCTAATGAAATTCCATATAAAATGTATGCAGACGATTCAAGCTCAAATGTTGTATCATCAGCTACTTACTATCAGGTACCTTATCCATTTAATTTAAAAATTAAAAGTAGACCAGATGTAGCTGTCGAGGAGAATAAAGTTGGTACAGTAACTCCTGGAACAACCATCTTTATTTATCGTGAAGATCCAAATGGATGGGTAGAATTCTCTTTTGAAGCGAATGGAGAAAAATACTGGACATTAAAAAGTAAATTAAGTATGTAATTAAAAAGATCTATTTCACTACTTTTAATCGTTTAGATTATAATCTCATATAATTGAGAGATAAGTTTTTTACTTTCTTAAAATAAAGTTATGTATACAAGAAAAGTTAGAGAATTATTTTCTCTAACTTTTCTTCGCTAGTATTTGAAATTAAAAAGATGGTGGAGTTACTCCAAATATAACAGTGACTTTGTTTAAAGAGTTGTTTTCCCATTTATGCTTTGCATAAGGTGGGATTTTAACACTATCACCTGTATTGAGAAGTAAAACCTCATCATTTAGATATAGTTTCACTTGTCCTTCCATAATAAATGCTATTTCTTCCCCTTTATGTGCCACAGGCTCCATAGATGAAGCAGTTTGAGGTAACAGATTCATTAAAGCCAATTCTAGTGCTCCATCTAAATTAGGAGATAATAGCTCATACGAAACATTGCCGCTTTCAGGAAAAGTTATTTTTTTCCTTTGGTTAGCTCGTACAACTAATTCTTCTGTATTGGTATCCTCTAAGAAAAAATTAAACAATGGAATATTTAATCCTACAGAAATTAATTTTAGTGTTTGTAATGAAGGGTTTGTAATTCCTTTTTCAATCTGACTTAACATGGAAGGTGTTATATCAGCTAACTCCGCTAAAAGCTTACTGGTTAATCCGGCACCTTTTCTAAATGTCATAATTTTGTGACCAACATTAATATCGTTCATATATGTAATCCCCTTTAAATAAGTAAATTAAATTATTATTAATTTAATTTACTTATACTTAATATGTTGTTAATATATACTTAATTATAATAAATTATGATTAATTTTAAAATATTGTATGTACATATGGCAGCAGCTGCGAAAAAGTGGGAAAAAGATTTACTTAGAAACAAAGGGGCTACTATTTTTGAATATACAGCTGGTTATAGTAAAGCAGTAGAAGAAGGAGGAACATAAGTTAATAAGAATCAAATGTGCTATTTTATTAACGATGAAAAATCAAAGCATGTATGTTAAGGTAATGCAGTAGTTGCTACTCGTCTGAATAATTGATATACAAATAAAAGTTGATGGATCGCATCCTCTATTTGTATATCTACCATGTGGAGTAGGATTTGGTGGAGCTTCGTTTAGTTTAAAAATTATGGTATGGGATCATGTACATGTAATTTTTGCTGGGCTACCCATTCTTCGTATATGCTAATAGGTATGATGACCGGATTATATGATGGGATTCCCATACAAGATTTTTAATGAAAAGGATTCTAATAAGTAAAGGACAACTTAAGAGTAGACTTCAATGCTGTATTGTAAAATTTTTAAGGAAGTGAAAAAAGTATGAAATCAGCTTTAAATAGTATTATGATCTCCTCGATTTTTGCAGTAGGAGGGATCCTTTCGCTTTTGTTTAATTTAATGGGGGATCAAGATTGGATCTGGAATTGGGTAGGGCTATTACTAGCATATCTATCTTTGGGCATTTTAATCGGTTTATATAATAAAACTGTGGATCACAAAACATTTCCTAAAATACTAAAAAGAACTTTGTTTATTTCCTTTAATGTTACTATATTAGGGATAATAATAGGGGTAACATACCAACTATTAGGAAAGTGGAATCTTACTATAATGATGTATTATTGGTTGATAATTTTATTACTACATTTAATTACTGTAATAACATTAGTCATCCTAGTATTCGAAAACGGTAATAGTAAAAATTACAGCTTACTATATAGTTTTATTATACTTTTAAACATTGTCCTTACCTTAGGACCAGTATTATTTCCAGTAGTTCTAACTATTATAGGAAATGCCATGAACGTTAGTGCAGGGCACTAATTTTCACCTATATAGATTATTAAAATGATTAGTCCAAAATTGAGATTGGTTAAGTTAAAAAACTTAATAAGCTAATAGGATAGTAAAACTAAACGACATAAAGTGGAATGATTTGATAGAAAGAAGATTATAATATGAAAATTAAGCTTAAGAAAAAAAGAATTATAAGTGTATTGTTGGCTATTACATTAGTAGCAATAGGGTATTACATGTTTCAATCTATTACAAATCCTAAGCTGGTAAATGCGGAAGAGGGAAACAGTGTTCAACAAGTGAGCAGTCTACCTAAAAATGAATTAAAAAAACCAATACCTAATCGTTTTGATGGTAAAGAAAGAAAAGTTGCATATTTAACTTTTGATGATGGACCAGGAAAATATACAGCTAACCTATTAGATGTATTAAAGAAAAATGATGTGAAAGCAACGTTCTTTTTAATTGGCGATAATGTGAAAAGGTTCCCAGATTTAGTGAAACGAGAGCATGTAGAAAACCATTATGTGGGCATGCATAGTATGACACATGATTTTAAAAAGTTATACACCAATCAGAAATATGTGAAGGAAATGAAAGAGGATCAATCTTTAATTAGAAATGTTATTGGAAACTCCCCGAATTTAACACGCCCACCATATGGGTCAATGCCTGGATTAAATGAATCACTTCGAAATGAAGTGGTCGGAAATAATTTAAAAGTATGGGATTGGACAATTGATTCTCTAGATTGGAAATACAATAAATTACCTGTGGATGTAGCGGCCGCAAAAATTGTTCAAAATGTCTTAGCAGGTGCGACGTCTTCAAAGGAAATTGTTTTAATGCACGATATTCATCCACAATCTGTTGCGGCAGTTCCAGCAATTATAAAAGGATTAAGAGAAAAAGGGTATGAATTTGAAGCTTATGATGAGAACAATCATTTTCCAATAAACTTCTGGCATGATAATCGTATATAAAGAGATATATTAGTTAAAAGAAAATCAGAATGGAATAAGCAATTCATATAGGGTTTAAATATTTGTAAGAGCGTGTTTAGATAGATGAAAACACGCTCTTTTTACTGAACTATTTTATTGTAGATTTAAGTATAGGCTTTCTAATTTCAGAAAAATTTATATGATTTTTTCATTCATTTTTACATAAGCGTTGGATATTTCGTATGTTTGTCTAGAGTGAAAAGAACTCATAAAAAACCGCCATTATTCACGTTCTTCTTCATATAATTGCACCGCACTTATTTTTTGTATGTGGTTAAAACTAGTTTTTAAGAAGCATATGTTTTAGCAACTGCAGAAATTCTGTATCACTTTTATCATCTTTTATATAATCCTGTTCGTAGTTAAAAATCATTCGTACTAACATAAAAGCTGTAAGCGGTAATGGGACCTTATGCAAAGCCCCTTGCTGATAACCTTTTTCGAGTAATTTACTTATCATGTTAATTGCTTCTTCTTCAGATTGTTTAAAACAAGTTGTAATTTCAGGTGAATGGTACTCTTTATATTCTTGAAAGAGTGTAGAAACAAATGGATCTTGATGATATTCTAGGCTGATATAATGAAGAATTTTTTGTATTCGAAGTAAAACATCTTTTTCTTCTTTATATAAATTAAATAATTGTGAGCGTTTAAGCTGAATATGACGCATATAGCAGTCGCATAATATTTCAGTTTTATCTGTATAGTAATAATAAATAGTACCTTTACCAACTTTAGCTGTCTTTGCAATTTCATCAACCGTTGTGTTACGGACACCACGCGTAGAGAACAGTATTGTGGCAGATTGAATGATTTTCATTTTTTTATTTTCTTTTTTTAATTTGATCATTGTCTACACCCTATCCTTGAAATATTTAGCGAGTTTTCAGTTTTTACATTCTGTATCAGTTCATTTTTAATTTTGTAACTCCTAATAGAAAGTCCTCTATTTGCTTCTTATAGAATAACATACACCATTCTTATTTCTAGTATATAACTATAATAGAATGCAACTTTATAACCTAGGGATAAAGTTGAAAGTTTGAGGTAATAATTTTTTAATCGGACGATGAGAATTCAAGTGAAGGGGAAAGTGATTTCTTTCTTGATTGAATTATTTGATTTTTTGTTCAATTCATTTTATTATATAAACATGACTAAAAGATGTTTTTAGTCGGATTTTTTTACGGAAAACCGACTGATATTTGATTTTAGTCGGTTTCTATACTATTTGAGAGAAGGTAGACACTATGTGTGGAATTGCAGGGTGGATAGACTGGTCTAAAGACCTGTCTCATGAACAAGAAACGTTAAAAAAAATGACAGATGCTATCATTCACCGAGGACCAGATGCAGAGGGGCATTGGTTTTCAAAACGAGCGGCATTAGGTCATCGACGTCTCATCGTCATTGATCCTGAAGGTGGCCTTCAACCTATGCTGTATAAAGATGGAAATGATACGATTGGCCTTACGTTCAATGGAGAAATTTATAACTATCAAGAATTACGTAAAGAACTTGAGGAGAAAGGTCATGAATTTCAGACCAAATCGGATACAGAGGTATTACTACACGCTTACTTAGAATGGCAAGAAGATTGTGTTCAACACTTAAATGGGATTTTTGCTTTTGGTATTTGGGATGAAAGATTTGGGAAATTGATGCTTGGTCGTGACCATCTAGGCGTGAAGCCGTTATTTTTCGCTCAAAGGGGAAGCGCAATTCTCTTTGGTTCAGAGTTAAAAGTTTTACTTTCGCATCCACTTGTAGATGCTGAGGTAAATAAAGAAGGACTTTCTGAAATATTTTGTCTTGGACCAACACGTACTCCTGGTCATGCTATTTTCAAGGATATACATGAAGTGCGTGCTGGCCATTATATGACGTTTACCTCTAATGGCTCGACTACGACACAGTATTGGAAACTTGAAAGTAAAAAACATGTAGATGATATTAATACAACAGTCGAGACAATCCGCTCCATTTTACAAGATACGGTTAAACGTCAGTTAATTGCTGATAAACCAGTGGTATCTATGCTTTCCGGAGGTTTAGATTCCAGTGGTTTAACAGGTTTAGCAGGAAACGAATTTGGGAATAAAGGGGAACGTCTTCATACATATTCCCTGAACTTCATCAATGATGAAAAAGATTTTGAGCAAGACTTCCTTCGTTTTGATCGTGATGAGCCTTGGGTGAAACGTGTGGCTGAATATGTAGGAACAAAGCATCATTCTATAGAGGTAGGATCAGATAGTTTAATAGAGTATTTATTAACTCCAATGCGAGCGCGTGATCTACCTGGAGTTGGAGAACTAGAAACGTCTCTTTATTTGTTATTTAAGGAAATGAAAAAAGATGCAACAGTTGCACTTTCAGGCGAATCCGCAGATGAAGTATTCTCAGGATATCCATGGTTCCATCAAGAGAAGTTTCTAGATGCAGAGATATTCCCTTGGAGTGTTAATTTATGGTATAGCACAGAAATTCTATCAGAGGATTTTAAAGCGAAGATTAGCCCTGAAAAATATCAAAAACAAAAATTTGGAGATGCGGTTGCTGAGGTTCCTTTTTTAGAAGGTGAAAGTGATCTGCAAATGAAGCAACGTCAAATGTCTTACATGTTTATTACACGTTTCTTGCCATTTATGCTAGAACGAAAAGATCGCACAAGTATGATGAATGGCTTTGAAGTACGAGTTCCATTTTGCGATTACCGGCTTGTAGAATACTTATGGAATGTTCCATTCGAAATGAAAAGCATAGACAATATTGAAAAAGGTATTTTACGTCGAGCTTTTGAAAATGTACTTCCAGAAGATGTGCGTTATCGCAAAAAAAGTGCATATCCAAGCACAAAGGATGCCTCTTATGTACAAGGTATTAGTGATTGGATGTTACATGTGTTGAACAATCCTGAATCACCTATTTTGCCATTAATTAATGTAGAAAGAGTTCGTGCTATTGCAGAAGGAAAAGACGAAGTAATTTCAGGTAATGATGCACGAGGTATAATAGATTATTTACTTCAAGTTAATAGTTGGCTTCAGGAATATAATATTAAATTAGTATGGTAGATGTAATTTTCAAATAAAGAGAATAGCTGAAACATCAATGATCTAAGTGAACCGCACCTCCAATGTATTAGATAGTTATCTAATAATTGGAGATGTGGTTTTATTATTTTGATTTGCAATAACCCTAATCAGTTAGTTAATTAGAATCAAATAAGAAACATAGAAATAGGGGGAATAATATGAATTGGAGGTTCCTTCCTGAGAGTAGGGAGTCTCTTTAATCTCGCTACCGATAATCAAATAATATGTTAATTAGATTTGATTATTGTATGCATCGCTTTTTCTTCAATAAATATTAAGTGATAAACTTCATATATAGTATATAAGGAGATTATCTCATGGGTTATTTGCAAATATTAGATGGGGAGTATTTGACACATACATAACCTAAAGATTTAGATGAAATTAATATAGATAAGTATTTACTACGATTGCCTTCCTATTTTTCTTAGAATTTTTTTAGTGAATCAAAATTTAAATTGCGTATACATCTTTTGTACTAGTAGACCTAAGTCTAAAAGTATGTACAATTACACCATTTGACTAATGGGTAAACTTCACAAACTGATATATACTAGTATTGTGTCTTGCCTTTTTAGGTGTAGTACACAGCCGGTGATTGGCTAGTGGATGTCCTTCCATTTTGCCAGTGCCGGTTTTTTGTTGGATAATAGAGAAAATGAAGTTTTTATAAGGAAAGAAGGGGTTGTTTTGAAAGATGTAAATTCTATCTTTATGAGAGAAAAGATTGCTAGTTTTTATCTTTATTTTATTTCTTTTCTTGGTTTGGTTACTATAACTATATCTTTACTTGAAATTAAAATCCCTTCTCATCTAACAATACTAATATTGTTGTTACTTTTTATGGGGATTGCAGAGTATTTTCCTGTAAGATTTTGGAGAGGAACTAGTTCGCTTACCTTTCCGATAATTTACGCTATGAGTTGGCAGTTTGGAATCCATATAACTATTGTTGCTATTGTACTTGTCACGCTAATTATTCACATGCATCGTCGTTCACCGATACAAAGAATGTTATTTAATAGTACTCAACATGCACTTAGTTTGATCTTTGCCAAATGGTTTTCAGACAAATGTATGTCCTTAATAATTAATAAGATAGGTATGTCAGTTCTGTATGAGAATTTAATATCTTTGTTATTATTTTGCGTGTTTTTTTGTTTTTTCAACAATCGTTTTTACGATTTGTTAATGATACTTCTTCCGCAGCCATATTCAATTTACCAATGGTATAAAAAAACTATTACGGTATTTCTTTGCGAAACTTTTGGTTTCTCTTATGCGGCACTGATGCATGTACTAATTAGTACATATAGTGTGGAAGTAAACGAAGTTACAGTACTGTTTTTCTTTTTTCCACTTGTAGCAACTTCCGTTATTAGTTCTTTTTCTGTACGGATAAGGATGGAGAAAGAACGATTATATGAGTTATTTCTTATTACGACCGAAATTAGTCGAGGATTAACCGGAGGAAACTTGAAGCATATTAAACAAGCACTTAAAGGTTTTTTTGGCATACAAGCATATGTAATATGGACAAAAGATGATGGAAACTGGAATATTCTATTAAAAGATGGGAAAGTTCGTCTTGATATTTCTGATCATTTAGAAAATTACGATGCGTTTGAGGGACTTTCTAAAAACCTTGTATTTAATGATTGGAAAATTGGTACGGCTCCTGGAGATGAAATATTTGAAAGTGTCATACGCTCACTTGTATATTTTCCTCTTATTGTTAATGATGAACTAGTCGGAATGTTTGTTGCAGGGAAAAGTAGAAATGCAGGCTTCTTTCCAGAAGATGTACAGTCGTTAGCTACATTTTCTAACCAATTAGCTAACGTAGTTAAAACAAGGATATTAATTTCTGAACAGGAAAAAAGAATGATTTTAGAAGAAAGAAATAGAATTGCTCGAGAAATTCACGATGGTATTGCGCAAACATTAGCCGGGGTGATATTCCAACTAGAATCCGCGCAGAAAAAATACCGTGATAAACCAAAAGATATGCAGCAAGTAGTAGAGAAAAGCATAAAAGATTTAAGAGGAAGCCTAGGAGAAGTTCGCTATTCTATTTATGCTTTAAAACCATATCCGACACAACAATTGGGACTTAAGCAGGCGATAGCAAGTAAAATAAAATCTTTAAGACAAGAATATGAACTAGACATTACATATCATGAAAGAGGTCATGCACGTGCGCTTAGTTTTTCAAAAGAAAGAGTTATATTTGATACATTACAAGAAAGTTTGCAAAACATTGTAAAACATGCACAGGCAAAAAAGGCTGATGTTTTACTCAGCTATCAAAGTGAACACGTGCTTTTAAGGATTAAGGATAATGGAGTTGGCTTTTCACTATTTGAGTCTATGGTTAAAACGAAGAATGAGCCACATTATGGTATATTACATATGAATGAACAAGCTGACCAATTAGGGGCTACTTTACAGATTGATAGTTCTGTAGGAAAAGGGACAGAAATTACACTGTTAATTCCAGATTCACAAACAAGGGGTGCGTAAAATGATTAAAATATTAGTAGTAGATGATCATGCTTTTTTACGGGATGCAATTCGGAGCATACTAGAGGATGAATCTGATATGAAAGTGGTTGGAGAAGCTAGCTCTGGGGATGGAGTATTGGGAAAAGTAGAAGAATGCCGACCAGATTGTATTTTGATGGATATTAATCTTCCAGGGAAAAATGGGATTGAAGCTACAGAGTTAGTGAAAAAAAAATATCCGAGTTGCCGTGTACTTGTGTTTACAATGTATGAACATGATGAGTATTTAATGGATGCACTCCAGGCCGGTGCTGATGGTTATTTATTGAAGGATTCATCATCAGATCAGGTAGTAGCAGCAATTCGAATGTTATATCGAGGCGATTCAGTCATTCATCCGCGTATGACTAAAAAATTAATTACATATCATCAGCAAAAAATGAAAGTAGAATCAAATGAAAATGAACTGACGGAACGTGAAAAGGAAATTCTCTTTGAACTAGTAAAAGGACTTAGTAATAAAGAAATTGCTGAAGTTTTATATATTAGTGATAAAACAGTTAAAATTCACATCAATAAAATTTTTAAAAAGCTAAATGTGAAAAGTCGATCGCAAGCAGTGATTTATGCAGTCCGAAATCAATTAGTTCCGCTAGATTAAATAAGAAATCTATCAAAGAACTATCGTGTCGCTTTATTCTGTATTACAAAGAATAAAGGACAAGGTAGTTCTTTTGTACTATGTAGGCATAGAATCCTTAGAGAAAAGATACTCCTTTTGTTCAATTTTCAGAATAATCAAAATGTGGAATAATAAAAATAGAATTACATTTTAATCTTGTTAATAATTCATTTTGTGAAAATCTTTTGTTGGAAATAAATGACGGAGGGCTCTTATAGAAAGAGTAAAGTGAGTGGTTAGCTATGTGAGGTATGGGGATGGTAGTAGTGTTGGAAATCTTTCATGATACAAAAGATTAAGATTAATAGAGTTTCCAATGCTACATGGGAATTTAAGAATCAATTTGTTTCAAAAAATAATATTAATAATGGGGAGATGTAATATGAAACGAGGGAAATTTGGAAAGATTCTTATTGGAACGTTAACAGTTGGAATGTTATTGTCTCAAGGAATTCCATATAACGTATTAGCGGAAGAGGTAAATACATCTACTTTAACTGGAATTGATGATGCAAATGCTATCTTAAAAGGTCTTACAAAGGAACAACGTAATGCCTTAAAAACGTTAGATACAAAACCAGGTTTTGTTATTTCGCCAGGTATCAATACAACAAGTCCTAATAATGTGAATGTGATTATAGAATTTAAGCAAGCGCCTAGCAAAATAGAGGTATTAAAACAAGCGGCTAAAGGGAAAAAAGTAGCTCTTTCAAATGCGGAACAAAAGGTAGAGGCATCACATAAAGGATTTAAAGCAGAGCTTGAACAGCTTCAAAAGAATAAAGAGAAAGGGACAAATGTAAAATCTGCAAAGATAACAAGAGAATATAAGAATGCTTTTAATGGTGTAGCGATTTCTTTACCAGCAAATATAATCGAAGACTTAGTTCGTACCGGTATCGTTAAGCGCGTATGGGAAGATCATGAGGTTAAAATTGATTTGCCGAAAGAAACAGCTAAGACTGCTGTTGAACCAAAAATGGCAGATAGTGTACCACAAATTGGTGTAGACAAGCTACATGATGAAAAAATAACAGGAAAAGGAATTAAGGTAGGTGTACTAGACACAGGTATTGATTACAACCACCCGGATTTGAAAGATGCATATAAAGGGTATCGTGCAAAACAAGGTGAAGATCCAACTAAAATAGATCCGAACTCAATAAAAGGATGGGACTTTGTTAATAATGATGCTGATCCAATGGAGACAACGTATAAGGATTGGCAAAATTCTGGAGGATATCCTGAGATTTATGAGGGAAGTGCATATTATACATCCCACGGTACGCATGTAGCTGGGACAATTGCTGCAGACAAACAGAATAGTGTGGATTATGCAGTGAAGGGCGTTGCTCCAGATGTAGACTTATATTCATATCGCGTATTAGGTCCATATGGAAGTGGACAAACAAGCGGTATTCTTGCTGCGATTGATAAAGCAGTGAAAGACGATATGGATGTTATCAATTTATCACTAGGAGCGTCTATTAATGATCCTTTATATCCTACTTCTGTTGCAGTGAACAATGCGATGTTAGCAGGTGTTGTTACAGTAGTAGCAGCTGGTAATAGTGGTCCGGAAGAAGGTACTATAGGATCACCTAGTGCAGCAGCACTTCCAATTACAGTTGGAGCCAGTGACGCTGCAGTGAATATTCCAACGTTTTCCGCCGATGCAGGTGATGTACATGTAGATAAGATGATGCTACTTGGAAAAAGCTTTACTGATAAGATTGAAGATTTGAAAGGACAATCCTTATCGGTTGTATATGCAGGGCTTGGGAAATCAGGTGATTTTACAGGGAAAGATGTAAAAGGGAAGTTAGCTCTTATCCAACGTGGTGAGATTACATTTGATGAAAAAATTAAAAATGCTAAGGAAGCAGGCGCAAAGGCGGTAATTGTATACAACAATGTAGATGGGGAAATTACAAGTTATCTTGGGGAAAGTACTTCATCTATTCCATCGTTCCGCTTAACAAAAGTAGATGGTGAGAAATTGCAAGCAAAAGCTGTACAAGGAGATGTGTCGTTAGCATTTGGAGAACTTAGTAATATAAAAACAGAGGGAGATCACTTGGCTGATTTCAGCTCCCGTGGTCCTGCAACTAAAACAGATGATATTAAGCCAGATATTGTAGCACCAGGTGTGTCTATTTTCTCAACTGTTCCTGAATATATTAATGATTCAAAAGATGGAGAAAATTATCCGGTAGCGTATGGACGTATGTCAGGTACATCTATGGCAACTCCTCATACTGCAGGGGTAGCGGCACTTATTTTACAAGAACATCCAAACTATAGTCCATTTGAAGTAAAAGAAGCACTTATGAATACCGCAGTTGACCTAAAAGAAGAGCGTTCTGTATTTGAGGTGGGCTCTGGACGAATTGATGCATATCGTGCAGTTCATGCAGATACATCTATCGAGGTTATCGATAAAACATCAAACGTTGTAGATGATGAAGAAGTAGAAATTGAAGAAAAAACAGGTTCTATTGCGTTTGGGTATAAAAATCAAATTGAAAATGGGCCTATTAAAGATAGTCGAAAAGTCTTAATTAAGAACAGCAGTAAAACTGATGGAAAAGAGTTTAAATTAGAAGTAGAGTTTTCATCTACAAGTGTAGGTGTGCAAGATGCAGCGAAGTATGGTGTGAAGCTAAATGTACCAGATTCTATTAAAGTAGCTCCTAGTACATCAGAGGAAATTAGCCCTGAAATTATCATTCCAGAAAACGCTGAATTTGGTAGATATGAGGGCTATATTCATATTTCAAATAAAAACAATGAAAAAGAAGTATATCAAGTACCATTTGCAGTTAAATTCACAGAAAAAGGGATTGCGTCTGTAGATTTACTGAGAGATGCAATGGCAACAGATGCATCTAAATTCCATCCGTTTATGGAGAGACCAAGTTCGCCTTTGACATTTAAACTAAATAGTCCTCTTGAAACTATTGATGCAGTTGTGAAGGACCGAAAGACAGGAAAGGCATTAGGAGTCGTTGGTACACTTAATGCAAGTAGTCTAACACCGAATATTGAATATATGATGTTTTCTGGTATGGGAGGGTATGTACTTCCATTCACAGGAGATCCAGCTCATCCAATTGGGGATAAACCTGTTATGTTGCCTGATGGAGATTACGAATTGAACTTCGTTGGATATGATAAAGAAGGAAAATCGTATACAAAAGGCGATAGCATTATCATTGATAATGTTATACCGGAAATGAAATTTAAGGATGTACAACCTGGTATACATGAAGTCAATGATTCTATGTTTAAAGAAGAAGACGGCCAACGTGCATTATGGGTGCATGGTAATATTTATGATTCTACAGTAGATGCATTGAAGGCAAAAGGCTTGCAGTATGATCAAAAAGCGAACCAAATTGTATATTATCAAAACTCAGCCTTTCCATCAGGTTGGCTGAATACAATTCAAGCAAATGGTGATTTTAAATTTGGAGTACTTCCAGAGGAAATAAACGAGCCGTTAAATTTAAAATTATTTGGATATGATCTTGCAACTGCAGGGAATATGGCAACTGGATATAAAGATTACGTCTTTGTAAAGGAAGGGACAGAATACGCTGTTCCAAGTTATGACAAAGATAAAATCAAATTAGGAGAGAAAATTACATTAACTTTGAATCTTAATAATGTAAAACAGCTTATGTCAGGTACATTTGAAATTCCTTATTACAAGCAGCTCTTTAAATTTACAGATGTGAAACCAAATCCAGCACTTACGGAATATGTAAAACAACATGGACTGAACCTTAAATTAGAAGATCCGAAGATAAGTGAAGAAGGAGCTTGGGAAAACAAGGTGAAAGTTGGGGCATCATTAGAAGGAAAAGAATTTAAAGGATTAGATGGAGATACACCATTTTTAGATGTTACATTCGAGATGACGAACGATGAATACTTTAATGATTTAACTGCATTTGGAGTAGAGAAGTTCTCTTATACAAAAGCTGTTGCATCAGAAGGTATTGAGATTCCTGCGTTTAAAGATAAATCTTTTGCTATTGTTTCGAAACATTCAACGATTACAGGGTATATTGGCCCGGAAGCTTTCTTGAATGAAGAGGGGTATTTAGGTAAGAAAGACTATACAAAACTAGGAGCAAAAGTGTACGCAGTTGGCAAGGATGGAAAGAAATATACAGGAACGATTGGTGATAACGGGCAATTTGAAATTCATAGTGTCCCAGTAAGCGATAAAGAATATGATATTTTCGTAGAAATGCCAGGTCATTTAAATAGTAAATTAACAACAAAAATAGGGAAGGTGCAAGACGGTGAATTAGTGGGACAAAACTTTAGAGTTGACATGGATGATAACCTTGCAGGTGATGTAAATGGAGATAAAATGGTAGACATTCAAGATGCTAGAATAGCAGCTTTATCGTATGGAAAAGGAAAAGTATCTGTAAAAGATGGAGATATAAATCAAGATGGTGTTGTAGATGAAACAGATATTCGTTTTATTGAGAAAAACTTCTTGAAAAAGAGTCCAGATGCTAAAGAAAATCAGAAACCGAAAGAAAATGTAGGTCCAGTGACATTAGATAAAATCTTACGCTCTATTGGCTTAGAACCAAAAAAATAAGTGGACAAACTTCTAGAGTAAATAAAGGCATCAGACAATGGATATTAAATGAAATGGATTGGTTAACAAATGACCGGTAATGATTTAAGGTAACAATACCGGTCATTTTAAGAGTCATAGTCGTTTGGGTACATGAAGTAACTAGTTTAAAGTAAGTTTGCTTTCATTATGGGACAAGGAAGTTGCTTAATTATTATTGTTGTTTGTGGGATGGAAATAAGGTTTGTAGTTTAAACTTTAACAATAGGGGGACTTGTGAAATGGGTATGAAGAAAAAACTTGGTATGGGTGTTGTAACTGCAGTGCTTGGCTTATCCTTAATTGGCGGGGGAACATATGCATATTTTAGTGATAAGGAAGTATCACAAAACACGTTTGCGGCGGGTACTTTAGATTTGAGTGTGAATCCAGAAGTTGTTATTAATGTGGACAATCTGAAACCAGGTGATGAAATGGAACGTGGTTTTCAATTAGTAAACAAAGGAACCTTAGCAATAGGAGATGTGAAACTCCTGACAGATTACAGTGTAATCGATGCGAAAGGGGATAATGGAAATGCTGATTTTGGTGATCATATCCGTGTTGATTTCTTGTGGAACTTGGATAAAAATGAGGTTCCAATTTGGTCTACTACATTATCTGAATTAAAGGTAGCTACGCAAAATGGAAATATTCCTAATCTTGTAAAGAACGGTATTGTAGATCGAGAAGGAAATGGACTTGCTCCAGGTGATGATGATACATTTTATGTAATGTTTACATTCGTAGATAACGTTGAAGAACAAAATGTATTTCAAGGAGATGCGTTGAAATTAAATTGGACTTTTAATTCCATGCAAGCAAGCGGTGAAGAAAAGTAAGTGTAATAATTTGTATACTATATGTGTGAGACATATCGTATACAAATGAAAAGAACTGTTTTGAAATGAAGGCGTTTATCCTCAATGGTAAAACTCCTTATAAAAATATGGGTGAAAAACTTGATGATGATTTCCCTTTTAAAACACATCGTAAAAATATTTTGCGATGTGTTTTGTTGTAAGTTGGAGAGTACAGAAATATTAAATGATTATCCAGCTTTTGAGATACTTTGAGGGAATTTAGCACCTTACGCTAGCTTAGCAGCTTTCCTGAAGGGGATTTTGTTTTTTTACATGACGAAATGCTTAAAAACATAATATAAAATAAACATGTTTGATTTTTATTCATGTTTAATCTTTATAAACATCCATTACCTTAAACGTTTGACAAACTAGCATTAAGTCTGGAGTAAAATTAAGTCCATACCGACTTAATTCCCAAGTGAAAAATTTAACGTGCTCACTATACCAATAATCATAGCTTAAATCGCCTTCACCCTCAGATCTTGCAAAATTACTTGTTACTTCATTCATTTTTAGTAAATCGATCTTTGTATATTTTATAATTGCTAATGGATTATTGTCTCCATCCAATACAATATCGTACTGACCAACTTTTTGAATTTCTTCCCCTTCAAGCTCATAAACACAATGTGCAGCGCATGTTCCTGTTTTGATTCCTTTAACTACTAAACTTCCTAATTTATCTCCCATTTCTTTGGAACCATCTCCAAACATCCACGAATCTGGAACACTCATGTTTAACCCATTTTCTTTAGCGTACATATACCAATATTCTTCTATCTTATTAACTGACATCAGTCACTCATCTCCTTAATATTTAAATGTTTTGAATTTAATACGTGGCATATTATCTGTCAATATTTTAGAAGAACTTGCAATACATCTACATCAATAAATGTTTATAAAAAATATAACTCTTCGTAAACATATTTTCCATTCTGTATATTAATGCGAATAAACGAAACTCATACTGTTATTCTGCTGAAATCGTTACGGAAAAGTAAAATAGTGGATAAAAGAACAAACTATAAATGGTTTTATTTACCGATAATATTTTCTTTGTTTCGTAGGATATTAAACGTACAGGAGGTGATATATGATGGCAAACAATCGTAACAACTCTTTAGTGGTTGCAGGTGCAGAAAGTGCACTGGATCAAATGAAATATGAAATTGCACAAGAATTCGGCGTACAATTAGGCGCGGATTCAACTGCAAGAGCGAACGGCTCTGTAGGTGGAGAAATCACAAAACGTCTCGTTGCTATAGCAGAACAGCAACTTGGTGGATATAACAAATAATGCTAGGTATAAAGTAGAAAAAGGAGAGATTATATCTCTCCTTTTTTTGTAAAATATTCGATTATGAATATTTTATTTGTTATCTATCTTGTCTTTTATTACTTGTATCTTCCAGCCACTTAGAAACATATTCTTGCATACGAGATTCTAATGATTGAATCGTTTCATTTGAGATAGTGAGTGCTTGATCCGCATACTTTTTCGGGAACATGTTGCGCAAAGTAGGTTCATTTTCAGCACCATCTCCTGGTTCACGGTAATCTTCAATGATGTAATCATCCCCATTTTTTGTGACCGTCACACGGACTGGAAGTAAATGTCCTGCTTGAGAAACTGTCTGTGTTTCGCGGTTGTATCCTTGCATGAGGGAATGAAGGTAGACATACATTTTTTCATCCTTCATTTCAGTTCCATAGATTACATGCGTCTCAAATTGTTTTTCTGTATGATTTAATTTGTCTTGATTCCAGGCAATGATACTTTCTGAAATAAGGGATTCTAATTTGCTGTTTAGCGGAATCTCCGTTACATCCTTTGCATCATTTTGGACAGAATCACACCCTGTTGCAATGAAAACGAGTATGATAATGCTTACGGTAATCATTATCTTTCTCAAAATCTTATTTTCATATGTTAATGCAAAACGTCTGCTCATCAATTCACTCCATTTCTCTTCGTGCTAATCATCCACTGACATAAATATTTTATATAACAATAGTAAAATCGTCTTCAAACTAGAAACTTATTCTATCCAAGGAAATATATTGCATTATATAATACATACTATACCATTCTTACACATAACGGGAGAGACTCTATGAGAAAAGTTATAATGTATTGTGGGATCTTTATTATGATTCTTTTAAGCGGTTGTATCCGATTCGGACAAGACACTACAGATACCATTTATCTCATTCCAGAAGCATACGAAGGAGACCTATTGGTACTATATAATGTTCCAGGAGCTGAGTTGTTGCCAGAAGAAGATGGATTTCGTGTCGTCACTTTTTCTGCAGACGGGACCGCAGTTACATCTACAGCCGATATGAAATATGGGGATGTCAATGACACGTATTACACGGTTAACAAGGAAGGTAAGCGCACCAAACTTGATGAAAGCTGTATACGCGTTGGTTCAAATGGAAGCACTACTGAAAACATTGGTAAAGAAAATGAGCATACATTCTCATACGCGAAATTGGAAGTTACAACTAGTGCTTGCTCACAAAGCTTTTCATCATACGGGAGAGAAGTATCTGAAAATCAAGAACATCCTGTAGAGAAGAAATTGAGGGAATTATTGGTGCTCGTAAAAGAGCAGTATATGAAAGTGAAATACTAAATTTTCAAAAGGATGAATGGATGATGTTAGGGATAGGGTTGATTGTAGTAGGCGTTTTACTTGTCAGCGTTGTATCTTACCGAGAAATAAAGAAAGCAGGGGGCGTAACCTGGATTGAAATTCTAGTATATCCCTTTTTATTATTAATAGGCGCGTTACTCGAACATTTTGATCTGCCAGATTTTTTAATATTTTTAGGTTTGGTATGTATTGTTTTTGGTAGCTGTATGGTCATGGGCGTCAATATTCTATAACATTAAGAGCAAAGCATCTAGTTCAGATGCTTTTTTATTTTATTTTGTAGTTTTTATTTTTAATGTCTATCACACTAGTTACCCAGACATACAGGGTTCCAAGTGCTGGTAAAAAACTTAGCAAGTTGAATGTATTCTCTATAATATAGAATGAAATAAAAATGGAGGAAAAATAAATAGACAATGGAAGAAAAATGTATACGTCACGTTTTAAAGATTTTAAAATTTGCACTTTATTCACCTCAGCTTTTCTGGCATTATGTTTTAAATAAGAACCCGTAAATTTGCAGATTCTCCTGTTGATGATTTTAAAATATGTAACTCAGTTTTAATCATATAATGTATTGAGTCACTATAAAAATCAAATATTAATTTTCTAAAGAGTCCTATACAAACCTTATTGCGTTAGAAATACAGACCTAATTATAACCGTTGTAAATGGATCCAATTAGATTTCGGCCATCCCAGTATCCGCATCATAACTAGTAACACATCCTGTCATCCCTTTTAAAATACCAACATGGACTGTTGCATCCGCATTAACTGTTACAATTTTCATCACATTCAGCTCCGTTTCGATAATATGCTTTGACTTCCCGCATGATCATTTATTCGTTAGATAACAAAAACGCACCGTAACCCAGTGCGTTTCAGACAAATATACCTATATGTTTTACTTTGTAATTTGGAAGGAGCCACCATAATAATATGAATTATCTACTTTTAGTACTGCCACATATGTACTTGGTGTGTAAACCGTTGTAATTGGTGTTTTGAACCTAGAATAGTAGTGGTGTCCAGCCTCACCTGCAGAAATGGTTTTGTAGCGTTGCAATTTACCTTCTCCGTTCAATCGATAAATCTTTACAACACCTACATCTTTTCCGCCTATATATACCGTCGTATCAAACGTATCACCTTGTTTTAACGTACCAGGGGCTAATTCTTGTAGATAGTCCACGTTGTGATGCAATAAGAAATACGTCTGCCATGGCCAATCATCCACAACAGCTGAAGCTTGCTTAATCGTATTTACTTCAGCGCGCGCTTTATCAGGTAGCGTACTGTCTAAAACGATAAAACCCGAAAAGGTTAAGGCACCGATTAAAGCAAATGAACATAATTTTTTCATATTAAATTCCTCCCGTTTATCTGACATTGTCATAGTCCACTTACAGGTATCAGGTTGTCATCCATTAATTGGATTATTATTCTAAAATCAATATATCATTTTCTTTTAATTTAATCAAATTAGAATTTTCTAACAAGTGATGAGGATAGATAAAATTCCATCTTTCTCCGTTTTTTCTATCATACAGAAGAAAGAACAGAGGCGATAAAGAAATTTTATTCCGCTCTCTTTTCAAATTAACAACATTTCCCGTTTATACGGTACGAGACTATATTAAACATAAAATAGACACGAAAGGGGATTGGAATTAGCGAATATTTACATGGAATCTAGGAGATGCAAGCTCAACATTTCATAACGGATCGATGGTTCCATTTCAACAGACTCCGAATCCGACAGTAATTTTGTTCTGTTTACTCATGAGGTAACGGAAGAGAATTTAGAAAAACTTGCTACAATTGCTCATCAGTATATAGAGGAGACCATCCATTGTTACAATTACGGCATTGTAGAAGAAATAGGTTAAAAGAATAAAACATACTGTTCCAAATTAATATTCCGTGTGTTTTTTGAACATATACCCCTTGTTTTATGTATATATTGAATATATAAATATATTGTGTTATGATATGAATTAGAAACTCGCGTGTTTCAAATACAACATTTTTATCTTCTTGATGACCTCTTATCTTTCCGTAAGAGGTCTTTTTTTATCCCTTCGTATTGCATAGCCGTTAAAATACTATGAAAAGATACTTGAGACTACTACACTGTGATATTCTCTAGTATTTTTTCTTTATCCATATTATCTATTGTTGGGTAAACGATGAATTATTACTTTTTGTATAATTTTCATACATCCTGTAAATACGTTATTTTTTAGTAGGCAATTAAAATTTACATACATAATGCATAGAACAGTAGTGAGGAGATAACAGAAAGTAATAAATATAAGTTTTGATGACTTCTTATTTTGTAAAACTAGGGTGTAGAAAGGATGAAACAGATGGAAGAAAAACGAATTGCGATTTATGTAGTGAATGGCAATGTCAAAGTCGCGAGCAAGCTCCATGATGTTGTGTTAGATATTGTTGATTTTGATAATTTAGGAGAATACGTAGAGCCTGCTTTTACAGGGATATTGTATTAAGAACAGGAGGGAGTATGATTCCAAAAGAAGTAATGGTAGACTACGTCTCAATTTCCTGATTTACAAACCCGCTACCAACTGAAATTGTTGTTTATTAAATTAGATTAAGAGATTTCTTGAAATGAAATAGTAACAAAACGGCTTTGTGGGAATTAAACAAAAGGCTGTTAAAACAATTAAAGTGTTAGTTAAAAAAGCTGATTGTGGAGCGAGAAGTAAACAATAAAAAAACTTTACTACATACATATGTAGCAAGTTTTTTTCTTAACGTACGAAATTCTCGTTATGCATCACTATCAACTTAAGATTATGTATCTTAGGATGAAAATAATTCTATCTCTCTATTCATTTATTCGAAGATTCTTAAAACTCTTGCCATAAAATGTGAATGTATTTATAATTATAGTTAGTTAAGCTAACTAATTATAATTAGTTTTTCAACACAGGAATAGTTCAATAAAAAACAAGAATCTGAAGCAAATTTGTCAATCTATAGAACGATTCCCCAAAGAATAGAGCTGTACGCAGAATGAATTTAAAAAAACGGCAGCAAAGGAAACTGATTCAATGGCAGCTAAGCTTGATTTACTTATGTTATGAGTATCTGATAATGCACGAGACAAAGAAATGGTATTTCGCTAATTACTTACTTTCTGTGCTTTTTGTGCATCATTAATTGAGGAGTAAAGTATTGGAAGGTTATTAAATAAAATACATGTAAGTATAAAAGCTAAAGTTGGAGAAGGTAGATAAATACGTTGGATTATTAAATTCAACTTATTTTTACGGAATAAAAGTTAGTCTAGCTTATTATAAGTTAAACTAATTTAAATGAAAGGAGGTGAAAATTGTTTATAATTTGTCTTAGTAATAATACAAATTACTTAAATATGCTGATTTCTATGGAACTTAAGAAATTTGGAACAAATAACAAGGAGGGTTTAATTAATGAATATTTCTAAAGAAAATAATCCTATATTGGCGGTCGTTAGCTCCAGCGGTAATCAAATCCATTTCTTCAATGCGAAAAATTTTGAAAGAATAGGGGTTATAGATTCTCCAGTTACAGAACCTCATGAATTATGTTTCGATTCTAAGCGTCAATTGTTATATGTAAGTATTACTTATCGCTCAGGTTTTTATAGAAATAATCCGGAAAAAAGCCATGAAATTTTAGTTATCGATATTGATCAATTTAAAGTAATTGATATCATTGATATCTCGCCGGAATTTGCACCACATGGTTTAGTTTATAATGAAAAAAAAGACTTATTGTATGTAAGTGTTGAATCTGGTGAAGGAGGAATTTTAATTATTAATCCTAACACGAGAAAAGTGCTAGATAGAATCTATACAGAAGCAGCAGGTCCACATTGGTTTGTTACGACTCCAGATGGTACAAAAGGATATTCCTCTAATAAAGAGGCGCCCTTTATATCGGTTTTAGATACACATGATAAGGAGTTAATTGGAAAAGTATCTATGCCCAATGGTAGTGAAGAACTAGCTATTTCTCCTAAAGGTAATCGAGTTTACATCCCTTCACCATGTTTACTTGGAGACTACAAAGAGGAGCAACCTACACTTAGCATCATTAATACAGAAACCGATAAAATTATAAAGACAAAATCATTTTCAGATTTAATTACTCCGGTTCATGTAACGAATGATGGGAAAGTATTGGTAGGACATACGCGTTTTCAGAATAAGAATGGAGAGAGAACAAGAAATATGTTTTCTCCAGCACCAGGGTATGTTTCTGTTCTTGATGGAGAATCGTTAAATGTGTTAGGTACAATAGAAGTAGATTTACTCCCAATTACAATGCGTTCTTCTACGGACGGAACGGTTGGATTTGTTTCTAACCTTAGATCAGGGACAATAAGTGTATTAGATTTAGTTAATTACAAGAATGTTCATACCATTGAAGTTGATCCAGGAGATCGAAATGCAGATCCTTCTGTAAATCAAGGAGCTCACGGTATAGCATATATAGAAAGATAAAATAAGAAAACGCTATTCTTTTTGTAGAAATTTACAGAAAGTATGGCGTTTTTTTGTATCTATTAATTTCTGATGAATTCCAATTAGGTCTATTTTTTTAAAATATGGAACAATGTCATTACTTACACTGTCTATTAAGCGTTAAAACATTTTCTATTAAATAAATTAAGAAAGGAATCATCATTTTTAAATAAGGGAGAAGATTGAATTGAAAAAATTATGGATGCTGCTTTTCGTTTGTTTCGCAGTTTTGTTGGTAGGATGTAATAAAAACGAACCGCCAAAACAAGCATTTGAAGAATATATCAATTTATGGAATGATAGAAATTTTGCAAATATGTACGATCATTTATCAGATCATGCAAAAAAATCGATTTCTAAAAAAGAATTCACAGAAAAATATCAAAAAATCTATGAGGGGATTGGAGCTAAAAATTTAAAAGTTAAAATGAAAGGAGAGAATACGAAAGATAAAGAGCTTTTTCTTTTTGAAGTTAAGATGGATACGGATGTAGGACCAGTTTCATTCATCCATGAAGCAAAACTTGTGAAAGATAAAGAGTCTTGGAAAACAGATTGGACACCAGACTTCATCTTCCCAGGTATGAAAAAAGATTACAAAGTACGTATGCAAATAGAGCAAGGAAAACGCGGAGAAATATATGATCGAAATGGAAAAGGGCTTGTAACGAATGGTAAAGCGACTGAGGTTGGAATTATTCCAGAGAAACTAGGCGAAACAGCAGTGCAAACGAAAGAAATAGTAGCACAATTACTTGATATGTCTATAGAAGAGGTCGAACAAAAGCTCACAGCAAAATGGATAAAACCAGACTCCTTTGTACCAATTGGTATTTTAAAAGAGGGAACCAGACAGAATGATTATATTGAATTAGAAGGAGTTTCATCTCGCCCAGTAAATATTCGTACGTATCCATTAGGTGAAGCAGCGGCACACTTAACTGGATATATAGGAAAGGTGAATGCGGAGGAGTTAAAATCACTTCAAAAACAAGGTTATCAAGCAGATGATTTAGTAGGTAAGACCGGTTTAGAGAAAGTGTTAGAAAATAAATTGCGTGGTGAAAAGGGTGGACGCGTATTTATAGAAGATGAGAAGGGGAAAGAGATTAAAAACGTAGCAAAAAAAGAAGCAAAAGAAGGAGAAAATGTTACGTTAACAATTGATGCTGCAATTCAAGAAAAAATCTTTAATGAGATGAAAACTGAAGCAGGGTCTAGTGCAGCGGTCAATCCTAAAACAGGTGAAACAATCGCACTTATAAGTAGCCCTGCTTATAATCCAAATATAATAGTTAGAGGAGCATCGAAAGCCCAACGAGAAGCATGGAGTAACGACTCGAAACTACCAATGACGAATCGCTTTACACAAGCATTTGTACCAGGTTCCGTATTTAAAACGATCACAGGTGCAATTGGTTTGGAAACAAACACAATAAATCCGAAGGAAGAATTTAAAATTCAAGGATTGAAGTGGACAAAAGATTCATCTTGGGGAAATTACTATGTAACGCGTGTAAAGGATGCAAGTCCAATTGATTTTGATAAGGCAATGAAGTACTCTGATAATATTTATTTTGCTCAACAAGCTTTGAAAATGGGAAAAGATCAGTATGTAAAGGAATTTAAAAAGTACGGATTTCATGAAAAATTACCAATCGAATACGAATTTCCTATTTCAATCATTGCAAAAGATGGGATAAAAAACGATATTCAACTAGCAGACACGGGCTATGGACAAGGACAAGTATTAATGACGCCACTTCATTTAGCATTAACATATGCACCGATTGTGAATGAAGGGAATATTCCGTCGCCACATCTTTTAAAAGAAGCAAAAGTAGCAGGGAATTGGAAAGAAAATGTGGTTTCTAAAAAGAATCAAGAGATATTAAAGAGTGCATTAATCAAAGTCATTAATGACCCTGATGGTGCAGGGAGAATTGCAAAGGTTGATGGTGTAACGCTTGCTGGTAAAACTGGTACAGCAGAACTGAAAGAGTCGAAAGAAGCAGACGGAAAAGAACTGGGATGGTTCGCAGCTTTCGATGCAAATGCGCCAGACATGATTGTTACAATGATGATTGAAGATGTAAAAGGAAGAGGAGGAAGTAATGTTCCAGGTGAAAAAGTAAAACATGTATTTCAGAAATAATACTTAATTATAAGGTGAATTTTTTGACTAAATTTATTACATGTTTGCTTAACTCAAAGATATAAATTGGGGAAAATATAGAACAATTAAATTTCAAAAAAGCATTCTTTCTAATCGAGAATGCTTTTTTGCTGCGACTCTAGAAAGTTAATACCTTATCTTAATTTTTATTTCTGAAAAGTTGGCATTGCTAATGGTAAATAGAAGAGTATAGCAAATTGAAATGGACAAGTGGAGTGTTACGTTAAATTCAAAAAAACAGATTTTCATGAGTGGAATTTTATCATTGTATGCTTTACTTGTTTTTAGTAGTATTATTCTGCTTGAAAAAAGATAAACAATGGAACAAATGAAACTTGTATCTTGTCTATATATTGAAACCATAATAAAAGTGAGGGCAGTTTTTATGTTTATTCAAATAAGTTTGAGGTGTGGAAATGGAACAGACGTTTATTGAAAAGTGTAATCATGATGAGCTGGACTATGTTATAAAAGACTATTGGCAAGATGTATGGAATTATTCATTTATTATTACGAAAGATCCACACTTATCAGATGATATCACGCAAGATGTATTTATAAAGGTGTTTAAAAATTGGAATTCATTTCGAAAGGAGTCATCTATTAAAACGTGGATATTAAAAATCACAAGAAATACGGCAATAAACTATTTGAAATCCTCCTATTTTAAAAAGATATCTTTAATAGGATTTTTTAGTGACGATAAGCAATCCCTGTCAGCAGAACAAGAATTTTTTAAGCAAGAAGAAATGAATGATGTGTGGAAGGTTGTATTAGAACTACCTAAAAAGCACCGTGAAATAATTATATTGGACGCAAAATATGAATTATCTTATGAAGAAATGGCTGAAACATTAGGAGTATCCATTGGAACTGTAAAATCGAGATTAAGTAGAGCGAGAAGTAAGGTTTCAAAATTAATAGGGGAGGGTAGTAGTGATGAACAATAAACAAAATCCTGACTGGTATAGAAAAATAAAAAAAGGGCCAATGGAGAATCGTAAAGATGAAGAAGAATTTATTTCTAAAATAAAGCAGTCTATATATGAAAATAATGAAGTGGATTTTGTAAAACATAAAAGACCATTTCGTAAAAAAGCATTACCTATTGTAGTTGTTTTGGTTTGTACAATGTTATTTTTTATTGTTCAACAACCTTGGCCTGATGATAATAAATCACCGGTAGAAAGTAGTACTCAAATTAAGCCTAAAACAAAAGATGAATCTGCTCAAGATCCATCATTAAAACAATTTATGAATGATTTATATCAAAGCACAAATTCAAAAAGTGAAAATGATTTGTATAGAGCATTAAATGATGAAGTTCTATTTAAAGGGAAGAGTTATAAGAAGGATGAATTGAAGTTTGATGAAGATATTTTTCATGAGTTGCAAGTCGCCCTTGCAATGGGGGGAGAATTTGTAAATGATAAGAAGAAAGTTTACAAAGTGCCAAGTGGAATGACAGAAAGTAATCAATCAAAGCAAGAACACTTTATATATGCAACTGTTACTGGAAACAAAACGAAAATTTTAGCTGAACCAAAACGAGAATCAAAAGTTTTATATGAAGTATCTAATGAAATGGTAAAAGCTTGGATCCCGGAAAAAGTGCAAAATGATGGATATATAAAAATATCGACTATTAACGGTGATACTACTGGATATGTACAAAAAAAGTATGTTTTAACTGATATTAAATATTCTTTCATGTTCGAAAAGAATCATGAAGGTATATGGGAAATAACGAATATAGAATCTATATGGTAAAAGAGGAAGGTTCACTTTAATGAACCTTCCTCTTTATCTTTATCCTTCTTTTGAAGTATATTCCAAGACTTTAAAACTTCTGATGTAACGAGAGCGGCAATGTTTTTTTCTGAATTACTACCAGGAATAACGACAGAAATGGCAATTTGTGGATCTTCAGTAGGAGCATAAGCAATGAAAAGAGAATGATTTATCATTCTTTCTTGCTCATTCGGAAAACCTGTAATACCTGTTTTACCTGCGACGTCAAAGGGCAACTTTTTAATTTCCTCTATATTTTGACTCATTCCACCTTGCACGACACTCCAAAAGTTCATCGGGTAACGATTTGAACTTTCTAAAATTGGTTTAAACTTTTTTGTTTCCTTACCGTCCGGACTAATAATTGCACTTACAGTTTGAGGTTTATATTTATCACCTTTACTTGCCAAAGTTGCTGCATATTGAGCGAGTTGAAGAGGGGTATGCACTTCATTTCCTCCCCAAGAGGCATTTAATAAAGCAGAAATCCCATTTTCAAACTTATTAGATGGATGGAATTCATATTGTCCGTCTTCTTCAAAGGGTAAATCAATCCCGGTTTTAGAACGTAGGCCGAATTGCATTAAATAATCTGTCCATATATGTGCCACTTTTTCTATATTCCCATTATTTTGGTTGAATAGGGGCAGAGCTACTTTTGCTGTCATAAATGTGTTAGATGAATTAATGATAGCCTGCCTCGGTGTAATCTCACCTGTTGGTGTTCCAGGTGCATTCGTAATGTTATTTTGATTATCATACTGAAAAGTACCTTTATCTAAATAAGTATCTTCGGGTTGAAAAAGTTTTTCGTTTAATCCAATTAAAATAGTAAGTGGTTTTATAGTAGAAGCCATATTTACATAAGATTCACCATACTTTAATTTTTGAATCGCTTTATTTTGCGAAAGAGATTTAATATTTTCTTTTCTAGAAGATACATGTGTATTTAATATATTTGGATCAAAAACTGCCGAGTTGACCATAGTTAAAATCGCGCCAGTTTTTGCATCGCTTACTACAGCATAACCAGCTTTAGCATCAGGTGTTTTCTTAATTTGAGATCTTAATGCTTCTTCTGCCTTTTGCTGCAACTCAGAGTCTAAAGCTAGCCGTACATCTTTACCTTTTTGTACTTTTTGAATATTCCATAAGAATTTTTTATTATTCAATTTAAAAATAAGAGTTTTACCTGGTTTTCCTTTTAAATCATTTTCATATTGCAGCTCAATCCCGCTTTTTCCAACAGCCTTATGCTTTGAATTAAGGTCATTTTCTACATACCCAATTACTTGTGAACCAATTTCGTGTTTAGGATAATATCGAATCCATTCATCTTTAATTATTACATTATTGGGTTTGTTTTTGTTTATGAATGCAAGTTCATTCTCAGTTATATCAGAGTATAACGGTATATCATTCATAGTCTGCTTTTTACAAGATTGTTGTAATTGAGATTTTATGTTCTCTGTAGAAATATCATGTTGAAACTCGCTTGAAAATTGATTAAAAAAAGCTAATGTGTTTGATGTATCTTGTTTCGATAGCTTTTCGTCATTAGAAGTGCAATATAGAGACTTAATTTTCTTATTTGTAGCTAGTATTACACCATTTTGATCAAAAATCTTTCCTCTTTCAGCTGAAGAAGTTGCGATAGTAATTGAAATGAAGTTGATTTTTAATAAAATTAGTAAAATCAAACCTACGATAGAAAAAACCGCAAAAAATCTCCATCTTTTTATATGTAACATATAACCCTCCCTTATGTAGCCTATTTCATCTTATATTTAATTATTTTTTTTGTAAATGTGGAACAACTTTATTGTTTAGGTTGTCTATTAAGTATTACAGCATGAAGAAAGGAATAATTAGCATGAAAATTTACTAGCAAGTTTATATGTAAGTTTAATAAGAGTCATTATACAGTTTAGCACTTCTCATGCAAGTGGCAAAAAAATAGAGAGAAAACAGGAAGGGAGAGTTATTAATTCCGTAGCTAAACGAAAAGGAATGGTTGCTTACAAGGATTAAGCAAAAAATTGAGGCGATATTTATAACCGATTATCGGTATCTAATATATAAGGAATGCTTTTAGTATTTGTAGCAATTTCTGAAAGGATTAAATGGAGGATTTATGAAAGAACAAAAAGGCAAGAAGCAGAAGACATATATATCTATTCGATTAAATATAATGTTCCTTTGCATATTTGTACTATTCTCAGCTATTATTATGCAGCTAGGAAAGGTACAAATCGTTGAGGGAGAGGCTTATAAGAACCAAGTGGAAAGTAGTCAAAATGCAATAACTAGTATTCCAGTTCCACGTGGACAAATTTTAGATCGAGAAGGAAAAACAGTTGTTAATAATAAATCTCTTCGCACAATTACGTATACAAGGGTGAAGGGAATTACGAGTGAAGATATTTTAAAAACAGCAAAAGACTTGGCGAAAGTACTTGAAATGCCTGAACAAGATATAAATAAATTAACAGATATCGATAAAAAAGATTTTTGGATGCAGTTGAATTCGAAACGTGCGGAGACAAAGATTACTAAGAAAGATATAGAAAAGTTTAAAGAAAAGGGTATAGAGGGAAAAGAGTTAGATAAAAAAATAGAAGACTTAAGACGAGGTCGTGTTACAGAGGTAGAATTAGCAGAATTAACAGCACAAGATTTAAAGGTGTTAGCTATTAAAAGTAAAATGAGTTCAGGTTATCAACTAACACCACAAATCATTAAAAAAGATGTAACAGATGAAGAGTATGCGCGGATAAGCGAAAATCTTGCGAATTTTCCAGGAGTAGATGCAACTGTTGATTGGGAACGTAATTATGTAAACGGTAATTTATTTCGTTCTGTATTAGGAAATATTACGAGTAGTGAAGAAGGATTACCGAAAGAAAATTTAGATTCTTATTTAGTACGTGGATATAACCGTAATGATCGTGTTGGAAAAAGTTATATTGAACAACGATATGAAGATGTATTACACGGCACAAAAGAAGAAGTGAAAAATATTACTGATAAATCAGGAAACATTGTTAGCACAGAAATAATCTCTAAAGGAAAAAGTGGTAATAGTTTAACATTAACGATTGATATGGAATTACAAAAGAAAGTGGAAGAAAGTATAGAGAAAAACTTGAGAGCTTTTAAGAGTTCAGAGCCACTGCTCGATCGAGCTTTTGTTGTCATGACGAATCCAAATAACGGACAAATTTTATCAATGGCAGGCAAAAAGATTGTAGAAAAAGAAGGGAAAATAGAGGTTGAGGATTTGGCATTAGGAAACATGACAACTTCGTATGAGCTAGGGTCAGCTGTAAAAGGTGCTACTTTATTAACTGGATATGAGACAGGCGCAATACATCCAGGAGATCAATTTTATGACGCGCCGATGAAATTTAAAGGTACACAAGCTAAGAAATCGTGGAATGTATCCGGATTTGGTAATATTAATGATTTACGGGCTTTACAAGTATCTTCGAATGTATACATGTTCCAGACAGCTTTAAAAATTGCGGGAGTTAATTACGTACCAAATGGCTCATTGGATATTAAACAAGGAGCATTTGATACGATGCGCTATTATTTCAAGCAATTTGGTTTAGGTGTCCCAACAGGTATTGATTTACCGAATGAAATAATTGGACAAACGAGAAAAGTAGATAGTCAACCTGGGTTTTTACTAGATTTTTCTATCGGTCAGTATGATACGTATACGCCGTTGCAATTAGCACAATATATTTCAACGATTGCGAATGGTGGTTATAGAATGCAACCTCAAATTGTACAAGAAATACGAGAACAATCAATAAAAGAAGAGGTTGGCAAAGTTATACGTTCCATAGAGCCTGTCGTATTAAATCGAATTGATATGAAGAAAGAACATATTGATCGGATAAAAGAAGGGTTTAGATGGGTATTCCAAGAAGGTGATGGAACTGGCGTGAAATATTTCAAAAACGCGCCATATAAACCAGCAGGAAAGACAGGAACAGCCCAAACTGTATATGGTGGAGATGACCCGATTGGTAGAAATGCAAAAGGAGAACGTATGGAATGTTACAACTTAACGTTAGTTGGATATGCTCCATATGATAATCCAGAAGTAGCATTTTCCGTAGTAGTTCCATGGCTTCATGATGATAAAAATGGAATTAATTCTATAATCGGAAAGGAAGTATTAGATGTATACTTTGATTTAAAACAGCAACGTATACATGGTGAAGCTACTAGTACAGGTAGTTCTAAGCAAAATTAGAGTACTTTTCTCAGGGAAAGAACCTGTTCATATAAAGCCATTTATAAGTAAAAAAATGAAATATGAAATAGGAGATAGAGGCGTCGTAGCTACTATCTCTTATTTTGTTAATAACTCTCATACTAGCTATAATTTTTTTAGTTTATGGAACAAATTTGGTTCGGTGATTGTCTATTATGTGTACGTATAAAAAGGTGCTAAAAATTTGGAAGGAATGATGATTTTGAAAAATAAGAGGATGCTAAAAATAGGAATATGCGTTGGTATATTAGGTTTAAGTATTACAAGCCTAGAAGCTTTTACAGGAGGGGCACTGCAAGTTGAAGCGAAAGAAAAGACTGGACAAGTGAAACATAAAAATCAGGCGACGCATAAAGAGTTCTCTCAACTTGAGAAAAAATTTGATGCTCGAGTAGGTGTATATGCGATTGATACTGGTACAAATCAAACAATTTCTTATCGATCTAACGAAAGATTTGCCTTCGCATCAACCTACAAGGCTTTAGCAGCAGGAGTATTACTACAGCAAAACTCAATTGATACATTAAATGAAGTAATCACATTTACGAAAGAAGACTTAGTGGATTATTCACCTGTTACAGAGAAACATGTAGATACTGGAATGAAACTAGGAGAAATTGCTGAGGCTGCTGTTCGTTCAAGTGATAATACTGCAGGGAACATTTTATTTAATAAAATAGGCGGACCTAAAGGATATGAAAAAGCGCTTAGAAAGATGGGGGATCGGGTTACTATGTCTGATCGCTTTGAAACAGAATTAAACGAAGCTATTCCAGGAGACATTCGTGACACTAGTACAGCGAAAGCAATTGCTACGAATCTTAAAGCTTTTACGGTCGGAAATGCACTTCCAGCTGAAAAACGTAAAATTCTTACAGAGTGGATGAAAGGAAATGCTACAGGGGACAAACTTATTCGTGCAGGCGTACCAACTGACTGGGTAGTTGGAGATAAATCAGGTGCTGGCAGTTACGGGACAAGAAATGATATTGCTATCGTTTGGCCTCCGAATAGAGCACCAATTATCATCGCAATTTTATCTAGTAAAGATGAGAAAGAGGCAACCTATGATAATCAACTCATTGCAGAGGCAACTAAAGTTATAGTTAAGGCTCTTAGGTAATAGTATTTTAGTTTTCGCATTTTTAACATGAAAGTATTAAAAGTATAAAGTTAGAAAACGACTCTTTTCGTGTGATAAGAGTCGTTTTTGTATTCTTATTATTAAAAAGGTAAAAGTAAAAATATAACGAATATATATGACATATCTCATATGAAATTTCATGTACTGTATTATTTTATTAATTTAAATAAATTTCA
>NZ_JBMOWC010000039.1:0-42700 GCF_049310765.1 Bacillus sp. PSXD-155
CTTATAGTATCTTTGGGAAAAGTATATTTATAATTTGCATATTAATATGTTATAATTTAATTTCTAAAACTACCAAAAAAGGACTGCCAGTAATGGTGGTCTTTTTTATACTGGTGAGATTGTACTAGGTTGAGCAAAAAAATGGAACTGAAAAAGTTATTTCTAATGAGGATAGCCCTCTTATGATGAAGTTTAATTCAGTGAATCTGCAAGCAAACATAAAAGAAGGAAAAAATTACGATTTTACTTTACGTGGATATAGAATACCTATACTTTCATGGTTTCCAAATTTAGATGGTGCCGAACCACAAAATTAGCACTATTCTTTAATAAAAAATCCGACTCATTTTTTAATGAGTCGGATTTTTTATTAAAGAGCTATTTCGTATTAATTTGTGCCATCATTTAATATGCTATTTTTAAATGATTTCCAAATTTGATAACTAATTATCTAAATTTCTAAATTCTATACCGCACTATCAATTAAACAATTATTAGATATATCTTCTATCTAAAACATCGTATTATCATTAGCTGCTTCACTTGGAATCTCTTGAATTACATCCCAGTGTTCGACAATCTTTCCATCCTTGTTACGAAATATATCGACTATAGCAACTTCCCTTATCTTGAGAATTAGTACGAGAATGTACATGAAGAGCAACTGTATCCCCTTCAGCTACTACACGTTTAATCTCTGCAGAGGAATTAGGATTTTTAACAAAATCCTCCTTAAAGAAATCCATGAAGGCTTTTCGTCCATCAGCAACAAAAGGATTATGTTGCTTATAATCTTCGCTAACATATTTAGGGATAATATCGATATTATGTTTGTTAAAAACTTCATTATAGAAATCAACTACCATCTTTTTATTCTTTTCATTTTCTTTCACTTCTTTTGATACAGAAGCAACATTCTCGCTCTTTATTGCGTTCCCTTTGTTATTACCGGTGGAAGCTTGATATACCAAAGTCGAAACTACTCCTAAAATAAATACAGAAATAATTGTTATGATTAAACTTTTCTCTAATTTCATATATACCTACCTCTTCTACTTAAATAAGTTTTCTTCTATAAAAAGTTTGAAGAAGGAGAAACCTTCCCCAAAATGTAATGTCAGGGGTAATGTTAGGAATTTCATTTATCCTAGCCCCCCTATACAAGACATATTAGAAACGATTAGCTCTAACTTAATACCTCATTAACAGTTGCACTGTCCACAATTTGAATAAACTTCTTAACCTTATCGTTCTCATCAAACTTATAAAGATGACAAAAATCTGCTACAAATGACTTCCCTGTAGCTTTATATGTTCCACTATATTTTCCATACACAATAACAGTATTGTTATTAAAAGTATAAATTTCATCTTTAGCGCTATAGTCATCCCATTCCGTGCCAAGACGTTCATGTACGTTTTTCACTACTTCATCTGGACCTATATAAGTACCTGCATATGGAAACCCAGCAGCTTCTGTCCAAGATACATTTTCACTTAAATACGTTTTGAACGCATCCAATTTCCCTTCGCCAGTTAACACATACGTTTCATGTAATAGTTTTTGATATTTATTCATATCATTAACCCCAAGGCATTTCTTTTGTTACAACTTTTGCACTTAATTCTAATACACCTTTATTTGCATAGTCTGGATATGCTGCTTCAAGTTTTGCCACAAAATCTTTTGAAGTTCCACTTTCCTCAGAAGCTTGAACCGCAGTTCTTAGATAATCCATTGTCGCAGTAAGTGCTTGATTATTTAGAGATTTTTCGATTGATCCATGGCTTGGTACAATTATGTCAGCATGTAATGCTTGTAACACTTTCAAGTTCTCAATCCACGCCTCCATCGCCGCTTTTGAGCTAGTATCCGCTAAGAATACATGTATTTCGTTAAATACATCAATACCACCAATTAATACTTTCAGCTCTTTATTAAATAAGCTAGTTCTGTAATGATCTAAGCCTACTAGTTCAAATGTTAACCCCTGAAAGTCAATCGCTTTTTCTTTAAACACTTGAGGTAATACCACGTTACTTGGCGCATTTTCTCCAAGGGCGTCTTTCCAAACTTTTAATTTCCCTAAGACAGAATGAACGATATGTTCAACAGTAGACTCCGTAGCATACGCTATAGCTTCTGGGTAAACGGCTTTAATGCTCTCTAATCCAAAGTAGTAGTCTGGATCCCCATGAATAATAAAGATTTTATCTAGAGATAAGTTGTTTTTTTTCAAATACTCTACAATTTCTTTCGAATCAGATTGAGTAAATTTTGAGTTTATTAAAAATGCATGTCCTGCTTTCTCAACTAATGTTGCTGTGACCATAAAGCTTTTTTCGTCCGAACTAAACACCGTTAATTTCACATCTTTTTGATTTGTATCGATTGTTTTAAACATAGTATGTTATTCTCCTTTTGTTAAAGTTATTAACTAATTATCATATTTTTATCTTGTTTCGATAAAATCTCCCACTCCCATTCATCTGAAAGTGTAATAGTACTGGCGAATATTCCGGAGATGAATGTCAGGTGTCCTAAGATAACATGTTTGCTACTATATCCTAAATTTTCTTAATATAAATTTTTAAAACGCGCTTCAATTTTATCCGGCGTCATTACGCCACCACCAATAGGAATAATTTGATTATCCTTTTGTAAAAGTAAGGAAGGATAGCTATTAACACCAAGCTGTCGAACTTTATTGAAATCATTTTGGACATCTATTATTGTTTCTTGAGCGTTTAAACGTTCTAATACTTGTTCAGGGTCCAAACCATGCTCGATTGCAATTTTGCGATATGTTTCAGGATCACTCAGACTTTGGCCCTCATAATAAAACGCTTTTTGCATAGCCGAAGTGAATTCTAATAAACGGTCTGGCGCTAATGAGCGTAAAGCTGAAAAACCAATTGCAGCATCTTTCGAATTCATTTTAAAAGTCCCTTCCTCCACCAATTTTTGATATGAAGGACCAAATTCAGCACCTGTAAGTTGATTAATTCTTTTATTTCCTTCTTCTATATATGAGAAGTTTTTCATTGGTAAATTATCTAAAAATAACCCTCCACATAAAACCGTTAATGGCACTTCAGTGTGGTTTTTGTAAAATCCTTTAATACTTTCTGAAAAACCATAGCACCATCCACAATATGCATCCCATACATAAATAAGGTTATCTTGTTTCGTCTCCATTTAAATCTCCTACCTTTTTTTTATTATCCAGCTCAACTAAATTTTTGGTTTATATAAGTACATCTTTTTATACCTTGTTCTTTTTTAGATACCTTACTATATTTCCCCAAAACTAATATTTCCAAAGAAAGATCCACCAAGGTTTTTAACAAAAGATAACGTTGCACCTTATTGCCCCGTAACAGAAAATACTAAAGCTTAGAATATGCATTGATTTGAATGTGTTAGTAACTTTCTACACCGGGTGGCAACGTATGGACCACCATCCTTAATTAAATATATAAATCATATTTTTAGCAGATATTAGTTGTAACTAAATTGATTACATCTTTATGTAACTATTTTAGTTACAACTAATATAGAAGTCAATTCTTTTTTTCGAAAACATTAAATTTCTACATTAATCTACAACCAATCCCACTCTTTAAAAAAATATATCAACGATTATTCGATTATATCGATCGTAACTCCGAATATATCAACGTTTCGACACAACATATCGATTTACCGACAAATTTCGAGCGCGTTATCTCCTAAACTAACAACCAATCCCACATCACATTCACCTACAAAGAAAAAAAGCACCAGGTCCCCCTAGTGCTCTCCCTCTAAAACAAATGACAAGCCACCTGATGCCCCTTCGCAATCTCAACCATCTTCGGTACTTCCTGTGCGCATTTTTCAGTGGCGAATTTGCAGCGCGTTCTGAATTTGCAGCCGGATGGTGAGTTTAGTGGGCTTGGTACTTCTCCCTCTAGGATTATTCTTTCTTTCCCAGTGTTTGTTGGATCTGGTTCTGGCATAGATGAGAGTAGTGCTTGTGTGTATGGATGTGCCGGTTTTGTGTATAGGTCTTCGCTGTCGGCAATTTCTACTATGTTTCCTAAATACATGACTCCGATTCTATCTGAGATGTGCCTTACCATCGATAGGTCATGTGCGATGAATAAGTATGTGACTCCTGTTTCTTCTTGAATGTCTTGCAGCATGTTTACGACTTGTGCTTGGACTGAGACATCGAGTGCTGAGATTGGTTCGTCACATAGGATAAAGTCAGGTTTTACAGATAGTGCGCGCGCGATGCTAATGCGCTGGCGCTGGCCTCCACTAAATTCGTGCGGGTAGCGATATAAATGTTCTTCTTTTAAGCCTACCTTTTTCAGAAGGTCTAAAATGATTTCTTTTTGTTCTTCTTTTTCGTAGGAACCGTGAATGTTCATCGGTTCGCTAATAATTTGGAATACGTTCATTGCCGGGTTTAATGATGCGTATGGATCTTGGAAAATAATTTGCATTCGTTTTCTATATTCTTTTAGTTCACTTTCTTTTAAACTTGCGATATCTTTTCCGTCGAATAAAACGTTACCTGAAGTGACATCGTGTAAACGAATGATGCTTCTTCCTGTCGTTGATTTTCCGCAACCTGATTCTCCTACTAAACCGAATGTTTCACCTTTTTTAATGGTGAAGCTAAGGTCATCGACTGCTTTTAATTGCTCTGTTTTCCTGCCAAATAGTCCTTTTTTAATAGGAAAATACTTTTTTAAGTTCCGAACTTCAATTAAGTTTTCTTCATGCATGTGAATCACCTACTGTCTTATCGTTTAACCAGCACATGGAACGTCTTTCGTTTCCGATTTCAAAATATGGCGGACGTTCTTTTTCACAAATGTCCATCGCATGCGGGCAACGCTCTGCGAATGGGCAACCTTGTGGCGGGTTTAATAAGTTTGGTGTTACACCTTGAATAGGAGCGAGTCTTTCTTTTACACCGTTCGATATTTTTGGCAGAGAGTTTAATAGCCCTTTCGTATATGGATGATTCGGCGATTGGAAAATATCAAGTACAGGTCCTTCTTCCATAATAAGCCCGCCATACATAACGATGACGCGCGTACAGTTTTGCGCGACAATTCCTAAGTCATGCGTAATAAGAAGTAACGCCATATTCGTTTCGTTCTTTAAGTTTTTCATTAAATCTAGTATTTGTGCTTGTATCGTTACATCAAGTGCAGTCGTCGGCTCGTCCGCAATAAGAAGGTCAGGGTTGCAAGACATCGCCATTGCGATCATAACCCGCTGCTTCATACCACCGCTTAGTTCATGCGGATATTGTTTTACCCTTTCTTCTGGCGACGAAAGGCCGACTTGTTTTAACAAGTTAATCGCGATTTGCTCTGCTTCTTTCTTTTTCACTTTTTGATGACGTATAATTACTTCCGTCATTTGTTTCCCAATTTTCACGACTGGATTTAGCGCTGACATTGGGTCTTGAGAGATAAGTGAAATTTGATTTCCTCTAATAGAACGTAATTCTTTTTCAGATTTAGAAAGTATGTTTTCATTATGAAAAAGGATTTCCCCTTCTTTCACTTTTCCTGGTGACGTAACGAGAGACATAACAGACTTCGCCATTACACTCTTTCCGCTTCCAGATTCCCCAACGATACCGACTACTTCTCCTTTATTTAAGCGAAATGTAACGCCGCGAACCGCTTCAACTTCGCCACTTTCTATGAAAAAAGAAGTTTTTAAATTTTTCACTTCTAGTAGTTTTTCAGACACGCTTCTCACTCCTTTCACTTAACACTTTAGTTTTCATGTCCGGCTCCTTTTGGTGCGAAAGCTTTCTTCAACGCTTCACCAATTACGTTAAAACTAAGTACCGTTAAAAGGATAAGGAATCCTGGGAAGAGCGTTAAATACCAAGCTTCACCAATATATCCTTGCGCATTGTTTAGCATGCTGCCCCAAGAAGAATCTGGTTCTCTAATACCTAAACCTAAGAAACTAAGTGATGATTCCATTAAAATCGATGTCGCAATCGTTAATGTCGCGGCGATAATAATGGTTGATAAAATGTTAGGAATGATATGTCTTACAATAATCATAAGTGATTTTTGTCCTGATACTTTTGCGTATAAAACGTACTCACGCTCTTTTACAGATAACGTTTCTGCCCTTACAATGCGCGCGGTGTCCATCCATGTTAGTAATCCGATAATAAGAACTAACGTCGTAATTCCTGGTTTTAAATACGCATTTAATAGTAGCATTAAAAAGAATGATGGAATTGACATAAGTACTTCAACAACTCGCATTAAAAAGTTGTCTAACTTTCCTCCAAAATATCCGCTAATTGTTCCGACTGCGGTCCCGATTGTAATAGAAACAACCATCGCAAGGAAACCGACCGCAAGTGAAACTCGTCCGCCATATAACGCTCTCGTTAAGTAATCCCTTCCGTAATCATCCGTTCCGAAAGGATGACTCATACTTGGTTCTTGTAAGCGATCTGGAATTGACATTTTACTAGGATCGTACGGCGATACGAATGCGAAAATTGATGCGACCGTTAAAACCGCAAGTATAATAACTCCCATTGCAACAAACTTATTTTTCGTAAAGCTATGTTTTATCGTTTGAAATCTCCTATTATTCATTCCAAATCACCCCCTCATTCGAATGCGCGGATCTACTACGCCATATAAAATATCAGCAATTAAGTTACCGAGAATTAACATGAATGATGATAGTAATGTAATTGCCATGATAATCGGATAATCAAATCTAAAAATAGCATTTACCCCAAGTGAACCAAGACCCGGCCATGAGAATACTGTTTCCGTAATAAACGCTCCGCCTACTAAACTTGGAATCGATAATCCGAAAATTGTAATAATCGGTATTAATACATTTCGAAGTACGTGATTAAATAACACCGTTTTCTTTGAAGCGCCGTACGCATATTGAATTTGTACATATTCTTCTTCTAATTGCTGAATCGTACTTGAACGAATATATCTCATATAAACAGATACGTTTTGGAACGCTAACACCATGCAAGGTAAAATGCCGTGTTGCACAATATCCCAGACAGAATCTTTACCTACGGTGCGCATACCCATACTCGGAAGTAGGTTCAATTTTAAAGAGAATAAGTAGACTAATAGTAGTGCAAACCAGAAAACCGGCATAGAAATACCAACGTATGAAATAAAGTTTACAATGCGGTCAAAGAACGAATTCTTTTTCACACCTGTAAATAGTCCAAGTGGTATTGCGATTACGAATGAGACGAGTAAAGATGATCCCATTAATCCAATTGTTGCAGGTAATCTTTCTGTGATAAGTTCCAAAACAGGACGATGATTTTGAAGTGAGTAACCAAAGTTTCCTGTTAAAATATTTTTTAACCATAAAAAATACTGCACGTAAATTGGTTGATCTAGTCCTAAACTTTTACGAATACGCTCAACATCAATTGGACTCATGTTTGGCGTAACAAAGTTTCGAACCGGATCCCCCGGCGCTAGTTTTATTAATAGAAAAGAAATAATAGAAATAACAAATAAAAGCGGAATTGCATTTAAAAGCCTCTTCGCAATTACTTTATACACAAACTTCCCCCCTCAAGCTAAAGAAGCTGATTTCCACCAGCTTCTTTATTGTTTCTTATTTCACTTCATAAATCTTAGATAGATCTTCAAACATTGTGACAGGAATTGCTTTCGCTTCTTTTAATCCATCAAACTTTTTATCTACTGCAATAACTGCTTTCGGATACGCGATTGGTAGATAAGGTACGTCTTCTCTAGCTGTCTCTTGAATTTTATGGTATAGCTCTGCGCGTTTTGTTTTATCTGTTTCAACTGCAGCTTCTTCCCATAACTTATCGAAATCAGCGTTTTTATATCGTGCATAATTGTATTCAGCATTACTTAAGAATAAGCTCTTATATGAATCTGGCTCAGGTCCCATTATGTAACCACCAAATGTAATATCATATTCTTTATTCTCTTTATCTAAGCCTTTTTCACTTGCCGCACTAGCATCTAATGCATTTAGTTCAACTTCTAAGCCAACTTCTTTTAATTTTTGTTGTGTATATAACGCTAAGCTTTCCATAATTTTATTATTCGTTACATACATCACACGTACTTTTTCCTTATCTTTCACGCCAGCTTTTGCTAATAAATCTTTCGCTTCTTTTTTATCATACTTATAGTCTTTAATATCTTTCGCATAATACATAGCGTCTGGCGTTAAGATTGAATTTGCTGGTTCTGCAAATTCACCTGAAACGAATGCTGAGTTAATCATTTCTTTCTTATCTAACGCATGCGCAATTGCTTGGCGCACTTCTTTTTTCTTCATAAGATCAGTATTCATGTTATAAGATAAGTAGAATAGTCTACCTTCAGGGAATGTCACCATTGAGAAGTTCCCAGTGCTATCTAATTTCTTAAAGTCTTGCGGCTCAATCATCTTCATGTTGATTTGACCATTTTGCAGTGAAACATTTGCTGTATTACGGTCTTTTACAACTCGGTATACGATAGAGTCTAATTTAGCTTTCCCACCTACATAATCATCGAATCGATCTAATTCAACGTACTCATCTGATTTATATTCTTTAAACTTAAACGGACCTGACCCTACAGGTTGTAAGTTTTTCTTACTCTTCGCTAAATCTGCTTCCCCTTCAAATACATGTTTCGGAATTGGGAAGAAATCATTCATCACACCTTCGAAAGATGCGCTTACTTGTGGTAAAACGAATTGAGTTGTTAACTCATCTACCTTTTTCACCTCAAGCGGCTTTCCTTTAAAAATAAAGTTTTCACGACTTGAGCTATTTTGCTTCTCATCTAAAATAGATTGGAATGTAAATGCTATATCGTCTGATGTAATTTTCTTACCATCATGCCATTTCAAATTATCTTTTAACTTCAGTGTCCAAGTTAATTGATCTTCTGAAGGCGTAAAGCTCTCAGCAAGAACAAACTTTTTCTTACCGTCTTCCATATGATATAGCGGCGCATATAAAGCTTGCTGCACAGTTAATGACACACGATCATTCGCATAAAGCGGATTCATCGTATCTGGATTATCGCTAACACCAATCGTTAACGCCCCTCCGTCTTTCGGAGTCCCTGATTTACTAGTGCTCGCTTGCTTCGAATCTTTTTCCCCTGAACAAGCAGCTAATGCAATAAATAATAGTAGGACAAATGGTAATACAAACAACTTCTTCTTCATATTTCGACCCCTCTCGACTATTTACACCTATAAGAAAACTCGGAATTAATACCGAGTTTTCTTATAGGTTTTAAATTACCACTACCGGTATGTATTGTCAAACTTTTTCGCAAAGGTAGAAAGTTTGTAATCTATTAATGCATTCTTGCGATAAACTATATTTATGCGGAGGAGAAAATAAAAAGACCACGAATAAGTAGCCTCATAAAATGAGTTAAAAAACTATCAACTTACAGAAAATCCCTCTAAAATGATTGCTTTATATGATCGAAAATGTAGAATGAAATTAAAGACAAAAAACACATTTAGGAGGTTATCATGACATTTGATGAATTGAAAAAAAACAAACCAACAACCTCATGGGTTGAGTATGATGAAGATGGGGAATTTTTTACTGAAGAAAATATAAGTGCAACAAATACAGTTCTTGACACTTACATTAACAATTTACAGCGATTAGGAGAGAATCCAACCGAAGTCGAAGTAATGCAAGTTGTTAAAGAGGTAGTTATTAAATTAAATGAATTAAATATCGAACATGACCATTTTATCGAAACAATGGAAAGAGAAGATCTCTATGAATTTATCGATACAGCAGCACGAATAGCTGGCTTAGAATCCGAGGAAGATATAACAGAAGAATGGCGTGAATGGTAAAAAGTTGCATCTCTAATAATTAGAGGTGCAACTTTTTCATATACCAATTGAATGAATGATTTGATGTCCGCGCAGAATTCATATATTTCAACATAATATTAAAAGGCTTCAATTATAAATACTAGCACACCCATCCCAACAAAAAAGACCACCAAAAGGCAGTCTCAAAACTGAATCTTATTCCCTACTCCTTGCTCCACCGCTTTCTCATACAAATACTTCGCAACGATAATATCTACTACCGCTAAACCAACTGATTTGAAAATAGTAATCTCTTCATCATTTTCGCGGCCAGCTTTTTCTCCGCTTATAATTTGACCAAGTTCAGCGTGAATGGCGTTTGCTTTGAATAGACCTTCTTTTATCGGAACTTGAAGGTCTCCTGTTTCGTCTAGTGCTGCTTCTTTTGATTCGACTACTACTTTGTTTGCTTTAGCTATGGCATGTGAGGGTAGTTCTTGCATGCTCGGTCTGAATGAGCCGACGGCGTTTACGTGGACGCCTTTTTGTAGTGTTTCTGAGAAGACTGGTGTGGTTGCGTTCGTAGTTGTGACGATGATGTCTGCTTCATTTGGATCCCTGTAAACGTAAGCTGGTTTTCCAAATTTCTCTTGTATATGTTGCGCAAATGCATACGCTTTTTCTTCTGTTCGATTGTATAAAATGACTTTTTCGATATCTCTAACCGCAAATATTGCTTCGGCAATTCCTTTCGCTTGTTCGCCCGTGCCAATAATGCATAAAGTTTTTGCGTTATGACGAGCTAAATATTTTGTCGCTACTCCTGATAAGGCGCCCGTTCGGATCATCGTTAAGTACGATCCTTCTAGAAGTGCGAGCGGTTCTCCCGTTTGAAAGTCTGATAGCATCACAATCCCGTTGATCGTTTTCTTTCCTACCTGTTTATTTTGCGGGACTACCGTTACTATTTTTACTCCAAGTGCCTCAAGCCCTTCCGCTACTGAAGGCATAATTAATGCCGTATTTTTCTCGTTCCCAAATGGTAACGAACCTCTTATTGGTGTAATCGTTCTTTCTGCGGAAAATTCATTTAAAGCAAGCGCCGCGTATTCAATAACTTCATTCATATTTACTAAGTTTCTTTGTTCGTTCGCGCTTATAACTAGCATATCTTTCCACCCCCTCCCCTTATCCTAACAAAAATCCTCGATTCAAATCATCTCTCGGATCTACAACGAACTGATGAAATCCTGTAATAAAGGCATTCCCCGTTACTTTTGGAACGACAGCTTCATATGTATCTACTGCGGTTACGGATAATACTTCTCCCTGGAATTTCCCATCAGTAATGCATTCATGGATGAATACTTCTCCTTTTTGCAAGGTAGCTTTTTCAAAAAGAGTTGCGATTCTCGCGGAAGTTCCTGTACCGCAAGGAGAACGGTCTACTTGCCCATCAGCAAAAATCGTTACATTTCGTAGCGTAGCACCTTTGTCTTTCGGTTCATCTGAAAAGATAACGCCGTATATTCCTTTCAATCCTTCTTCAAGTGGATGTTTCACTTCCATTTTGCTCTCTATATAATGTTTAATTTTACCGCCCCACATTTGAATAGCAGATAAATCTTTGAAATCAACTTTCAAACCAAATTCTTTACAGTCTACAACAGCGTAAAATGCTCCTCCAAACGCGATATCTACTTGAAATTCATAGTTATCTATTTTAATAGGAACGTCCTTTTTGTATACAAAGGAAGGGACATTTTCAAATGATACAGATTCTACTTCACTCCCGTTATATTTTGCATACGCAATGACTTCCCCAGCCGGGCTATCAATAATGAACTTTTGTTTTTCCCCCTTCACTTCAAACATGCCTGTTTCAATTCCAACTGTAATAACAGCGATAATACCGTGACCACACATCGTACTCCATCCTTCATTGTGCATAAATAAAACACCAAAATCAGCGTGGGCACTTGCTGGCGGTGTAATGATACAACCGTACATTCCGTGATGCCCTCTCGGTTCATACATAAGAAATTCACGAAGGTAATCCAAATGTTCCATACAGTAGGCGCGTCTTTCCAGCTGCGTTTCTCCTTTTATTTCTGGCACTCCGCCCGTAATAATTCGAAGCGGCTCCCCAGCTACGTGTGCATCAATCGTTGTATATATTTTACTAACCTTCATTTCGATCTCTCCCCTATACGTTGATACTCTTTTCATTGCAAATATCATGCCAACGCATAGGGTATAAATTTGTATGCATTTTTTAGAAAAACATACACTACTGTCTATTTTTTTATACACTGTCCAGAGGCTATGTTATGGGGGCCCCCTTGATACAACCAGTCTTATTATTTTCAATGTAAAGTTACTTCGCCCCCCAACATATACTGTTCAAAAGCAAAAAGGAAGTGATCCCATGTATTACGGAACAAAGGGCTGGTACGTAGCTGAACTTAAAAAATTAGGCGTGCGCTATCATGAAGGTCGAAAACTAGAAAGTTACCGCGGACACATATTACGCAATTTACTCATCGCACAACAAGAAAAATTAAAAGAACAGTAATAGACTCCTATCACAATATCAACTTATCGCCACCTGCAAACTGCCAATCAATCACACATCAAACTACACTAAAAAGGTCACCCAAACGGGTGACCTTTCTCTTTCTATTCACAAACAAGAATTTGTCTAGTAAATGATCCTTTTCTTGTAATACAGCGATCTGTAATTTCAAATCCTGCTTCATGGATCATGTCGTCCATTGTCTCCATCGTTACAACGACTACCTTTTTAGCGATGCGGCGTGCACTTGAAAGAATGGAGAGCTGGTCTTCTGGTGTGGCATGCGTAAATAGGTCGTACGGCATATCGATAATGGCAACGTCGTAGTTCTCAGTAATTTCCTCGATTGGTCCTTTTGTGACTGTTCCTTCAAATCCGAAATGTGCGATATTTTTTCTTGTTCCAAGAACTACAAGTGGATTTATATCTCTACCAACGATGTTAATCCCCATAGAAAGTGCTTCTACTACTACTGTTCCAATACCGCAGCACGGGTCAATTGCTCGTACTCCCTCTGGATTTGGTACAGCGATATTTGCAACCGATCTCGCAACACGTGTGCTAAGTGATGTCGAATAACTATGCGGTTTTTTTATGTGATGATACCAAACTGGTTCGCTTTCTACATAGTGCCCGAAGTACCAGCGTCCTCCAAGAGGAACAATCCCGAATACACGCTCTGGATTACGAACATCCGCTTCTCCTTCAATATGCATGCCAAGGTCTCGTTCAATAAGACGTCTTTCTCCATATTCAATTTTATTTTCTCCAACGAGGTCATTGATTTTAACGAAGATAACTTTAAACGACGCCCCCGCTAAATCAATTTGTTCCACTTGTTTTAAAATGCTTTTTAAGTCGTCCCCTTCATACATAACCTCAACGCGCTCTTTCATAAACGCACTTCTACTCGGGTCAATTTTTACATCACTTTTTAAAATATTAACGTGCGACTCCATTCCAAAGAACGAGCGCATTTCCAAGTAACATAAAGCACGCTCCTCCTCACGAAATGCATACGTATATATACAGGCAGGTGTTTTACTATGATTATTCAATCTATTATCATCCTCTATCGTTTAAAATTGTTATGATTACAATTACTCAAATACTTTTTTGTATATAAAATTAAATGATATCATATGCCGGAAATAAAGAGAAACGTTAATAAATAAAAGAGACTGCCAATGGCAATCTCTTATTATTTATTAACGGAAAGAAGACACGTTGTTACCCATTTCTTCATAGTAATCTAAAATACCTTGATAAATAGCTTCCGCTGCATTTTGTCTTTGCGCTGGTGTAGCTATTTTATCTGCATCACTTTTATTATCTACAAATGCTAATTCTGCTAATACAGCTGGCATTGTATTTTCTCTAATTACGTATAAATCGCCTTTTTTCACACCACGATCTTTTGTTCCCAGTGCATCTACAAGACGCTCTTGAATTTTTTCTGCTAGTAAACGACTTTCTGATACGTTAGGATTTGTTCCTCTTGCTGTCGCTGATTCATAGTAGAATGTTTCTGTACCTTGTCCATTTTTCTCTTCCGTGCCATTACCATGAATACTTACAAAAATATCCCCATTATTTTTTTGAGCAAATTCTACACGTTTCTTTAAAGAATCAGAAGCACTTGTTCCTGGACGTGTATCATCTGTACGAGTGAATAACACAGTAAATGGTGTCTTTTTCTCAAATATTTTCTGTAATCGTAATGATACATCTAATACAGTTTCACTTTCTTTCTCATAATAACCTGGATTACCTGAATCTGCTCCACCATGACCTGGATCAATAATAATCGCTTTTCCTTCTAAGAAATTCCCTTGCTTCACTGGATTTAATTGATTTTTATTAACCCATTGGAAACCAGCGCCCATGCGGATACGAATCCAGCTGCCGTTCTCTTCAATAACAGTTACTTGCTGTGCGTTATGTGTTCCCATTACTTTTGATGAAGAAGAAGCTTCTGCATAAGTAGTGAATCCTTCATTAATAACTTCTGTTTTCTCTACTAAAGGTGTCCATTTATCACCGTTACTTGTTGCAATTTTGATCCATCCATCTCGTTCTTCTTTAATTTCAACCGTTTGTGGGTTATGCTGATTCGCACTAATCCCAGAACTTAATGATGGTGCGTGATATGTAATGAATTTTCTATCTATGTACATTTTCTTTGTTTCTACTGGACGATCACTATTCTTGCTAAATTTATCTGTTTGCGCAGTAAGCTGAGCTGCTTGTTCACGCGTAATAGAATCATTCGGTTTCCAGCCATTCTCTGTACCTAAAGAAAGTTTTAATTCTACTAAAATATTAACTTCTTCTTTACCCCAATGATTCTCTAAATCAGCGAATTTTGTAGGAACTGGTCCTGTTACTTTGCTTTTCAGATTATATGCTCTTACAAGCATAGCTGCCATTTCAGCACGGGTTACTTTTCCTTCAGGATCAAATACTCCTGGTTCTCGCCCTTTAATAATATTCTCTTTTTCCATGGCTGCAATAAATGAAGCTGCCCAATTATTTTTTGCATCATTATAAGACGGCTTTGCATTCGGATCTACTTTAGCACCAATTGCTGTTGCGATAATCTTTGCTGCCTGGGCACGTGTTAAATTTCCGTATGGCATAAAGTTACCATCTGGCATACCGTTAATTACATTTCTCTCTACTAAATAATAAATTGCGTCTTTCGACCACGCACTATCTGAAACATCAGGAAATTTCTTCGTTTCTGCTAAACTACTAATTGGATGTGCTAGTAAATTTGCTGCTAATAAACCTGCGGCTATTGCTTTGTACTTCATGAAAAATAAATCTCCTCTCAAAACTTCATATTCATACAATTTTTTTATTCAAGCTAACTAAAAAATATTAACTATTAATTAATTCCTTTCATAGTGTATAACATTATATATCTATAGTAAATACGTTTCCGGCCTTATAACAAAAATCGCATATATATAACTTATAATGAATGTATATAAAATAAAACTTTAATCAACCCACAAATAGCAGGATAAAAAAAACGATTAGGACATGTCTCCTAATCGCTTCGCCAAATAAAAAGCTGATTAAAAATATTATTTTTTATCAGCTCTCTATTATCTATGAAATTATTCTTCAATTAAATTAGACATTACATATGCATACACTAATGCTTCTGTATGCGCAATAGAACTTTCATGTGTACGTTCAAATGCGTGAGAAGAATCAATACCCGCTCCAATTAAAGCATGTTTCACATCAAATCCCGCGCGAATCGCAGCTGATGCATCAGATCCGTAGTATGGATAGATATCTACTTTATATTCAATATGATTCGTTTTCGCAAGCTCTACTAAATGTTTACGCAGTGCGTAATGATACGGGCCGCTAGAGTCTTTTGCACAAATAGATACTGTATATTCATCAGATGTTTGTCCATCACCTAACGCTCCCATATCAACTGCTAAGTATTCAACAGTTTCTTCTGGAATGTTAGAATTACCACCGTATCCAATCTCTTCATTATTAGAAATTAAGAAATGCGTCGTATATGGTAATGTTACGTTTTCATCTTGTAATCTTTTAATTAATTTTAATAAAATCGCAACACTTACTTTGTCATCTAAATGACGTGATTTTATGTATCCACTCTCTGTAATTTGAACGCGCGGATCAAATGAAACGAAGTCTCCTACTTCAATTCCTAATTCGCGTACTTCATCAGCTGAAAATACGCGCTCATCAATACGAACTTCAATATTTTTCTCATCGCGTTTTGCTTCACCTGCATCTTTATATACATGTACAGATGTTTGATGCATTAAAATCGTTCCTGTATACGTCTTGCCACTTGATGTTTCAATTTCGCAATATTCCCCTTCTACAGAGTTCCAGCGAAATCCACCAATCATAGAAAGACTCAGGCGACCATCAGGCTTAATTTCTTTCACCATCGCACCTAACGTATCAACGTGTGCCGTTAATAAGCGGTGCTGCGCATCATTCTTCCCTTTTACCGTTAAAATAAGAGCGCCTTTATTGTTACGCTTCGTTTCTACGTTCCACTCACTGACATAGTTTTCAATGAAATTAATAATTTTTGCTGTATTTCCAGATGGACTCGGAATAGAGACAAGCTCCTTAATCAGTTCCATCGTTTCTTTCGTATGATGTGCCATTGTCGTTTCCTCCTCATTTTCTCTACTATTCAGTATACAAAATTCGCCAGAAAACCTCTACTTATATAGCTTAATTTTCTAAATTGTAGTAAAATTCTTTTTAGTATACAAAAGGAGTCCTGAAATATGAATATATCAAAAAAATATATACACATTGCACTCATTTGGTTTTTAGCATCATTATTTTGTTTACAAATCTCTTATGCCATTCATACTACTACTTCTATTACAATCGGCTGGATATTAACAGCTATCTTCTTCATTATTAGCTTCATTGCAACAAAAAAGCATAGCGTTACTCATTAACGCTATGCTTTTCCTATAAAACTATTCTTCTGAAACGTCTAATAAATAAATACCTCTTTCAAATCCACCGCGCTCTACTTCTTTTTTCTTACGAAGGCGTTCCACATCTTCAATCGATGCACCTTCTGCACGTGCTAATGAAATGATAACTTCTAGCGCATCCGCAAGAGAATCTAGCGCATGTTCGCGTTCTTTCATAGAAGCAAATTCACGAATTTCTTCTGTTCCAATTTTCGCTAAAGCTTGTATGTATGCTTGACCTGTTAATTTTTGTGCTGTATACGTTTTTCCAGACATTAAAATCTTCTCTGGAACACGATCTCTTACTAACTTGTTATATGCTGACATCATTCATCCTCCTATATTTAATAACATCCGAGCTCTGCTTTATAGAAAAACCATTTTTTCTTCACGCACGCACTTAACATATCAATTCCTGATCCATGTGCTCTTACATGTGGAAAGAAATAGTGCTCTAAGTCTTCGTCCTTACCATATAGAGTTTGATACTCATCTGGAATCGCTTCTTTTTTCACATCTTTTTCTTTCGTCACCCCGTCAGAAAATGCAACACTTGGATGTCCCTCAAAAAACAACGCAGTCCGAACTGCCAAAGATGGTGTACTATGCAAAGCAGAATATGTAAGCAAAATAATAGTGATAACACCGATCATTTTCTTCATGTATTACTCCTTAAAAAAAGTGCTAACACAATTATACTAAAATGTGTTAGCACTTTCTCCCCTTTATCCCGAATTAACGAGCTAATAATCAGTGAGGAATGGACAAACTTTATTCCCCTTTAAATGCTGGTAAACGTTTCTCTAAAAACGCAGCAATTCCTTCCTTATGATCCGCTGTTTGTCTCATTGCATATTGACCACGCTTTTCTAATTGCAATGTTTGCTCTAAATTAGAGCGATTTACTTCACATAAAATTTGCTTCGTTTGAATCATTGCTTTAATCGGTTTTTGTGACCATTCATTAATTTTTTGCTTCACAGCCGTTTGGAAATCTTCGCCGATTACTTCATCAATTAAGCCGATATCAAGCGCTTCGCTCGCCGATAATTTCTTGCCTTCCCAAATAATTTGCTTCGTCATATTTTCACCGACGCGCTTTTGAAGGAAGAAATGACCGCCTCCATCTGGAATTAAAGCGATTCCAATAAAGTTCATCGCAATAACAGATGATATATCCGCCATTACATAATCAGCTGTTAACGCAATACTTAACCCAAGACCTGCAGTTGGTCCATGAATTGCACTAATAACAAGCTTTGGCATCGTATATAACGTCACGACAACTTCAGAAATAGTATTCATAATGCCATCAAACTTACTTTCATCATTACTTGAAAGCATCGATTTAATATCCCCACCCGCAGAAAAACCACGGCCGTTCCCGCATAACACAACGATATGCGCAGAACTTTCCGCTACTTCTTTCAACTTTTGTAATAACTCTTTTAATGTCGGCTCATCTAACGCATTTAACACCTCTGGGCGATTGACCATAACCGTTGCAACGTGGCCTTCATATTTCACAACGACAGATTCTGTTTTACTTGTTATTTCCATTATATATACCCCTCTTTTCTCCATAAAGATTATACTTATATAATTATAGAGAACCATTGAAAAATCCTTCTTTTTTCTCAATTTTCTGTCTAATAATCTCGCAATTTGTACATATACCGTATAAAACATACAATTCCGTTGAAAAATATAGAAATTAAAGTCGGTTTATCCATGCTTTTCATCTATTTACCATTACAATGAAATGGTGTATTCTTAAGTTTGATAAAAAAACAAATATTGAAATTCATTCGCCTTACTATGTAAAAAAGGCTTTATACCCATCTTTTGGGTGTTGTAATAAAGGAATGAAGAACTGGAGGAACATATGGTTAATAAGTTGAAACAAACGGATAACTACTTCCCACATTTCCTATTGCTATTCATTGTGTTTCAACCAATTTTAGATTTATTAACATCTTTTTCAATCTATATACTACACATGAGCGCAACAGTTGGAGTTGTAGTCCGTTTCGCCTTTATGCTTCTTGCATTAGGATACCTACTTCTTCATCACAAACAACAAGATGCGAAAAAGTACATCCTCTATTTATGTTTACTCGGAATCGCACTCGCAATCGGTCTTGTAAATAATATGATGGTTAAATCTCCATTTTCATTTGGAGAAGAAGTTAAATTCATTTTAAAGAGCATATATCCAATTGTGCTACTGTTTGGATATATTATCGCCTTTAAAGAGCTAAAAAATAAAGAGTATGTATTTCATAAAATCATTACATATTTCTTATATGCAACTTTAATTTTAAGCATCACAATGATTGTCGCAATGCAAACTGGAACGGATTTCCCAAGCTATCCTCATTCAAAAATCGGTTCAAGAGGTTGGTTCTTCGCTGGAAATGATTTAAGTTCTCTTTTCGCCATTATGTTCCCAATCATTGTCTTATATTCGATTCATAAAACAACTTCTTTCTCGAAAATATATTACTGGATTCCAACAATACTTGCGATGTATGCAAGTATTATGGTCGGAACGAAAGTCGGATATGGCGCAATTGTTATTACATTAGGCGTAGCACTTTTCTTCTCATTCATTGAATATATGATAAATCGTAAAAAAGAAGGAAAAGGATTCACACATATTGTAAATACCGTTGTTGCCGCAGTTATACTAGGAGGTTTAATTGCTCTTACACCGCATACTCCTATCGCAAAAAATATGGGCATTCACATGCAAATATACGAATACAAAAAATCAGTACAAGAAGAAAAAGATCGAAAAGAAGGAAAAGTAATTAAAGAAGATCCAGAAGATGCAAAAAAACATGCAAAAGGTGAACTTACAGATTCTGAAATGAAAAGTTTGATTTACAGTGATCGCGACAAATTCTTAAAAACATACAAACAGTACTATAAAGACGCACCGCTTTCACAAAAACTATTCGGAATGGGTTACGCTGGTAACTACACAGATAAAATTAAATTAATTGAAATGGACTTCCATGACCTATTTTTCGCCTTTGGAATTGTCGGTTTCCTTATTTACTTAATACCACTTCTATACTTTGGTATTAAATTATTCATCCGCATGATCACAAACTTTAAGAAAATCATGACCGTAAAGTATATGCTATTAGCGAGCACACTCATTCTATCACTTGGCATTGGCTTTATGTCTGGCCACGTATTAACAGCGCCAGCCGTTAGTATTTTCTTCATTGTTATTCTCGCTTATATCATTGTTGATTTTGAAATTGAATAAAAAAGAAGGTGCTACGAAATATTAGTAGCACCTTCTTTTTTATTTAATTAATGTTTTACGTACTCTAAGCTTTCTTTTGCGATATACGCTTCTGTTACAGTAGGGTTATCTGAAATAACTTTAACCCACGCTTTTCCATTTATTATTTCTTCACCAGTAACTGTGACAACTGCATTTGTATTTAAACGATACAGTCGCTCATTTGATATACTAGGATTCTTTTTCACTTCCACGTTATTCATCACACGTGCAAGTTTATACTTGTTGTATTCTTTTTTACCCAAATAAGAATCAAAACGGTTCATGTGCCCCGCTACTTTTTTACCCCAGTTCGCATCAGATGCATATTTTGCATTTAAACCAGCAGCTTTATCACCTGTATATGTTGCTGTATAACGCCAATGTCCTGGATTTAAATATCCTTCATTCATGTATAATTTTGCTGCATGTTCAATACAATCTTCTTTTGAATTAAATGCTTCCCCGTTACCATATGGACTATCGTCTGTTGCTTTTAAACCAAATAAATTATTTTTGTCTTTTGCAAGAGCGCTTGTTCCATAATAACTTTCATGAATTGCTAATGAATATAAGAATAATGCATTTACATTATACTTGCTTTCTACTTCTTTAAATTTCTTTCCTAAACCAATTAATGGAGAGTCTGGCTTAATCGATTTCACATAACTATCTAGTTGTTCAGCTGTATAATCTGTTTTCGAACGTAATGATAAATAATTGAAATATTGATAGAAAGTTTCGTCTCCAAATGTCTTTCCATCTACACTATACATTTGCTGTCCTTGCTTCATGAAAGAAGGTGCCACACCATATCTAAATTCTGTATATCCAGGTGAACTTGTATTATATGTATAATATTTATGGTATAAATATCCATCTGATTTCACATAATAAGACGACTGTTTCATTTCATTTGTAGGAATTAAAGTGATTTCATTCTTCTTCACATAACCTGTCAAACCAGAAAGTTGAACTTTCACACGATCTTCGCCAACTTCTAACACTTTCAATTCTGTTCCATACTGAATATACGTATATACTGTTGACAAATTCTCATCATAAATATTAATGATGTTTTGCCCAGTTATTCTTTTCGCACTTGCAAAACCATCTTTAATCCATAAAAATTCGTTCTCGTATTTTACCGCATTCATACCTTTATTTTGAGCAGCCGTAACCGCTTCTTTATACGTATTATAGCGCTCTACTTCTTGCTCTGTTCCGTTTTCTCTTACATTTGTCACAACATATTTCTTAGTTTCTACAGGATTGCTATTTCCGTTTTTTTCAATCGTCTGAAGCATACGATCCAACATAGCTGAAGCCATCCCTCTTGTAGCTGATAAATGTGGTCTAAATGTATTATCTTCTGGATACCCTTTAATAATTTGAGTAGCCACCATAACTTGCACATGCTCTTTATAGTTAATACTATCTTTATCAGTAAAGGTAAGCGGACTTACAGCTACTTTAATATTTTTATAGTCTAACGCTCGCTTTACCATTATCGACATTTCTTCACGTGTAATCACATCATTTGGTGAGAATGTCTCGTTCGTACGACCATTAATAATTTTCGCTCCATATGCTCTACTTACACCATCATATAAACCGTAAGTCTTCGGCACATCCTCAAAATTCGAATCAGCTTTCGGTAAATTTAAAGCCCTTGCTATGAATGTAGCAAACTCTGCTCTTGTTACTAATTTATCAGGCGCATATACATTGTCTCCATACCCCATTAAAACTCCTTTAGTAATAAGTGAGCGCATATGCGTCTCAAACATATGTCCTGTAATATCATCATTTGCCGCATAACTTGAAATAGGAGTTAAAAGTAATGATCCCGTTAATGCCACTGCTGTTATACCTTTTGAAAAAGTCTTCAAGGTTATCCTCCTCGTAATCTACGAATTTATTATCACAAATTTGATTATATAATACTCACAATCATTTTAGCATAATAAATAGGATTTAAAATAAAACGTTTTTTAATTAGAATTTTTATTACATTCAAAACAAAATAAAAGACACTTTACTTTCTTAATAAAGTGCCTTTTTCCATATGATCAATGAGTTTCTTTGTTGCCTGTTTGCCTTGCAACCGAAGCTCATCTATTGTCAATTGTAACTCTTGCTGCACAGTTCCTTGTTGCATTAATTGCTTTTTCGCAATTTCATATAAATATTCAGCACTCCATTCGCCATCCACACTTCCTATAACTGGCTGATTCACTTGACTTAAAAACGAATCAATTTTCGGATCGTATGAAATCCCGACCATTGGAGTTTTGGCTACAGCAGAAAAAACTAGTGCATGAAGACGCATGCCAATTAGTAATGAACATTGTGATAAAATGAATATTTTCTCGTCGATATCCATTTTATATGGAAGCATATACGTCTCTTCTCCCATTAAGTCTACTACTTCACGCGAAGCTTTTTGATCAAATGGCTCATGCATTGGAACAAATAGAATTTGGTATCCTTCTTGCTTTAATTTTTTTAATGCCGCAGCTAATTTTTTTATATAATCTTCTTTTGCATTCCAATAACGCACACTAACCGCGATTACTTTTCCATGTATCGAATGTTTTTGCAACCAATCCGATTGTTTTGTCCGTTTCCATGTTAAAACAGGGTCTGGAACAATTTCAATATCGTTTTTTATGCCAAGTCCTTTTAAATATAAAAACGAATCCTCATCTCGAACTGATACATAGGAAGCTTTTGACAAGTTCCATTTTACTAATAGACGATTATATCCTTTTGTAATTGGACCTATTCCTTGTGAATAAATATAATACGGCTTTTTTAATAATCGAGCGAGTCCCATAATACCCGTATAATATAGAATACTCTTCGTACTTGTCTGATCTTGAAGAAGGCTCCCGCCACCACTAATAACTCCATCACTGTTTTTGATCGCATGATAAACAGCTTTTATATCCCAGCGATCTACCGATTCTACACCATACATTTCCTTTGTATATTTAGAATCATTTGATAGTACTACTAGTTCTATATCCGGGTTCTCTTTACTTAACGATTCAATAATTGATTGTAGAATCGCCTCGTCTCCAACATTATAAAAACCATAATATCCTGATAAGACTAAACGCACCCTAAATCTCCTCCAAAACTAGGTAACCGTTTATTTCATCTAACATAAACTGGTACCCATTCCTTACCTAAACACTTAATACCCTACATAGTTTCCTCTTTATCAGCTCATATGAATTTTAATAAAAAATTAAATTTTTATATTTATCTTTTCAAAAATGGTATTTTTTTTATTGATATCCATTTTAATTTCAAAGCACATACACCATACAAAATGGTTGTAATGCTTAATGCTATACCACTGAATAATAACGTCATAATTCTTGAAGATGTAACATCTATCACATTAAATAGTTCATACAATCCTAGTCCTAAAATAGATGCTATTGCTAGCACACCAAAAAAACTTTTTAAATGAATAGAATAGGCAATATAGCTTCGAATATACAAATGATTTACAATACAAATCAATACGTAAGTAATGAATGTACTATACGCCGCTCCATCTATGCCAAACTTCTGCACGAACATTATGTTTAACACGACTTTCACACAACTCGCACCAATAACTATCCATGCAGCTTGTGCAGAACGGTTAATGCCCTGTAAAACACCTATTGATAATACCATAACCGCAGTAAAATACGAACTGCCAATCATAACTGTTAACATACTACTGCCTTTTACGTCTGTGAACAATCCGGCATTTAACGGTACTGTTAATGCCATCAACCATATTGTTAACGGCGCTGTCAAAACATGCGCTAGTCGATTTGTATTTTGAATTGTTATTTTCGCCAAATTTATATCTCTTTTGGCCAATGCGGAAGTTAAGAGTGGTATTAACGGAAATACAATTGCACTTGCAAAAATAACAATTATTTGCGTGAATGCAAAACCGCGACTGTATATTCCAAATTGTTCTTGAATTTCTGTTGATGATCCTTGTAATACATGCGGTATTGTAAGCGAGTCTACTAAATTTAAAAGTGGCATTGATAAAGCTCCGATAGCGATTGGGATCGATACCCTCAATATCTTTTTGCCGTTTTCTCTTAAATCTCGGAGTGAATAGGAATTGCTTTTATTGTAGTATGGACTTCTATTATATTTTATACGCAAATATATAAGCGAACTAATGACTCCAAGAAAAGAGCCAACCATCGCACCACTAGTAATAACAGTATTACTCTTATCCCATGATACTAGTATGTAAGCAATTATTAACATAAAAAACACACGTACAAATTGCTCAATGACCTGTGATACCCCTGTTGGTTTCATATCACCGAAACCTTGAAAATACCCTCTATAAACTGCCATGTATGGAGCAATGAGTAATGCTAATGAAGTAATAAGCAACGGCATTCTAGTTTCTTGTCCACCAAGCATATTTGCAATTTCAATAGAAAATAATACAATGACTAAACAGCCGAAAACGCCAAATGCTATTCCTATAATTGACGCTGATGTAAATAATTTCGCAATTTCCTTTTGCTTATTTTTTTCGTTCAACTCTGCAATTAGTTTCGAAATTGCAAGTGGAACTCCGGCTACCGATAATGTAAGAGCAATCATATATACAGGAAAAACAAGACGGAAAATACCGAGCACTTCATCTCCTGCAATATTTTGTAATGGAATTTGAAAAAAACTACCAAGCAATTTTGACAAAAAAGTTGTAATTGTTAAAATCGCTGCTCCTTTTACAAATGTTTTATTCATATTTTTTCTCTTTTCTTTTATACATATACTCTCAAACATATTGTTTTAAACGATAGGGATTCACTTTATCCCATTGGTTATCATAACAAATTTATTATAGGTTGAATACTTGGTTTTTTTTACAAAATAGAAAAGAGAACCAATTCACGCCTATCTCTTCACACTCTAACTTCTAATTCCTTCCATTATATGTACACATTATAACTGTTTTCTTTACTCAAAAAGAGCTCTTCTCTATCACTGCAGTACATATTACTAAAAACATTATAAGAATATCCCACAACTCTACATTATAATGTATGTAAAATTGTGAGATATTCTAATTACCATCTAAACACTTAAGATTTTCAATTGTTCTTTCTGTTCATCGCTTGCCATTACTATGATTGTTTTTTCAATACTCGGATGTACTTGCTCAAGCTTTACACTTGCTCCTACTTTATTTGATTGCTCAACAAAATTTAATAATGCCATAGCTCCTGATACATCCATATAACGCACATCTTTCATACGTAAAACAACCGGTGACTTCACATCTTGTAAAGTAGAGAAAATACGATCTACTGATAGGAAAGAGAGCGGTCCTTGAATTGTGTACGTTTCTTCTTTTTCTTTTACGATAGAAGCTTTGCGTTCTTTACATTTCACTATATATATGATGAACGAAAGAATAATACCGAATGCAACAGCAATCATTAAATCGAACTTCACCGTTACAATCATCGTTACGAGCATAACAACGACATCACCTTTAGGAGCGACATGCATCTTTTTCATGCTTCCCCAATCGAACATTCCAATACCAGTTAAAATTAAAATACCTGATAATACAGCAAGTGGAATATATTGTACGACCGAACCAAGACCCATAATAAAAATGAATAAGATAACACTATGCATACATGCCGAAAGTGCCGTTTTACCGCCACTTCTTATATTCACGATAGACCTTACAGTCGCACCTGCACCTGCTAATCCGCCAAACAATCCGCTCATCATATTACCGATACCTTGTCCAACGAGCTCTTTATTACTTTTATGACGTGTACCTGTCACATTATCCATTACGACCGATGTTAACAACGAGTCAATCGATCCTAATAAAGCAATACTAAGCGCTGGTAAAATAAGTGCTGCTATTCCTGTTCCACTTAAAGATGGAATATGAAGCGTAGGCATCGCTTCTGGAATGGTTCCAATCTTTTCAATTACTTTGTTTAATGAAAGATTTCCGATAATCGGTAAATTTACTGTAAGTCCTTCGAGTAGGGAAGAAAATAAAGGTAGCAAAGCTGTCACACCGACTAGTGCTACTAAACTAGACGGAATCGCCTTAATCCATTTACCAGAAACAATCATTACAATAATCGTTAACACAACAAGTAGAAAACTATTTTGTACGTGCTTTATTTCGCCTAAAATAATGATTAATGCAATACCATTCATAAATCCTGAAACGACAGGATACGGAATATATCGAACGTAAGAACCGAGCTTACATACACCGAATAAAATTTGAAATAACCCTGCCATCATAAAGGCAATAAAACTTGCCTCTAACCCGTGCGTCGCAATAACTCCTGTTGCGATAACGGTAATTGGTCCAGTTGGCCCCGTTACTTGCCCAGGTGTCCCGCCAAATAACGCTGCGAATAAACCTGCAAAAATCGCACCATACAATCCAACAAGCGCTCCCTCAGACGTTCCTGTCGCAGCAATACCAAATGCAATCGCAAGTGGTAACGCAACAATCGCAACAGTAAATCCTGCTAAACATTCCTTTGCTATTTTTTGAAACATAAAAAAACCACCTTTGTATAAAGTCCATGTTCCATTGTACACCTAAAAAGATACATTCGTTAGCTCACTTTTTACATTCTCGTGACGTAAACGTATTCAATGAAAAGTTTCCCCCTTATCTTTGGAAACAATTGCAACTATGCTATAATGAACAAATTAAATCTTTTACTATATACTTGGAGGCACTATGCTAACTTTTGAAGAAAAATTATCGATTATTGAATCTTTCCCAGAACTAGAAAGAAAGAACGTATCATTAAAACGTGTAAACTTCCACTTTGAAGAAAGTCGTTTAGATAAAAAGAACGTTGTATTTCATTTACACCCAAATGGAAATGGATTTGTGTATGCAAGCGGTATTAAAGGTTACAAAACGGATGATAAAGGTATGGTTAACATCCGTGAGTTTTCAGCAGAAGAGTTACGTTCAGTAATTGAGAAATCAATTGACCTTCTATCACAAGAAGAAGTAGTAGCACCTGTAGAACCTGCGAAAGAAGAAGAATGGCAGAACGAAGATGGTCATATTCTTACTCTTATTTCAGAGGATGACATGTGGAACGTGTACGCTGGTGTAAACTTAGACGGTACATTCAACTCTTATCCAGAAGCTGCGGAATACCTTGATGAAGAAGGGTTTTCACGTAAATAAAAATAGAAACCTATTTCATTGAACGACTTTTATAGTAATCAAAAAAGACACTTAAGGTGTCTTTTTTTGTTATATAAACTCCTTTCTCACACTAACTCTATTAATTTTCATAAAATGATTCAGAGGAGGTTTATATGAATACAACTGCTAAATTAATAAATTGGAAAGAACATGGCGATATGATTATTCTAGAATGTGAATTAAATGGAAAACGCTTCGAGATATCAACATATAAACAACGAATATATAATGCACACCTTTTATCAGCTGACGTTTATATTCGTTTAGATTCATCTGATAATATAATTGGAATAAATATCTATAAAAAGTAAGAAAAGCCCACTATTCCGTAAGCGGGCTTTATCTTTATTACAAAATGTTAGAGTATACTCTCTTTTTTTCATACAGTTTATGTAATTATACATATTCATTAAAAAATACACTAAATGAATATTACATGTAGTAAAATATAACTTGTGGGCACGTTCTATAAAGCAGATTCTTTTAAAAGGCGTAACATATCAATTATTATAGGGGATGTGGCGTCACTTCGATATTGATCTCAAATCTCTTGTCTTTTGTGAACTAACAATCTAGTGTATATAGACGATTCTGCTTTATAGTGTGTGTTTACACTCATAACAAAGGGGTAATGGTAATACGGATAGATTCCGATTCGTATGAAATGAAATGGTTCAAGTCGGAGAGAGGCACCTTAAGGTGTCTTTTCTTTTTGGACATTACATCCATTTTGTTTTTCCACCTTATTTCAAATGCGCTAATTAACCTTCACCAAGAAGAAATGAGAATTAAGTAAATATAAAGTGACTGATATTCACTTAATTCCCAACCTCTACAAAAGAACAGGACATTTAAGAATTAACAAAGATATTGTTTCTTCTGTTTAATCTCTTACAGAAAAAGAGACGAAAACCCCATAGATATGGGGTATCCTTCATTTTCTATTTTTTCGCACCTTTCAGTGACTCCCTCAGCACAAACTTCTGCAACTTCCCGCTCGCATTACGCGGAAGTTCATCTACAAATAAATAATGACGTGGACGCTTATAATCTGCTAATTCGTCACTTTCTTTGCAATACGTTTCTAAATCAGCTTCTGTTATTGTTTCATCTTTCTTCACAATAACTGCCACAACACGCTCTCCCCATAATTCATCTGGCTCACCAAGTACCGCCACATCTAATATACCGGGATGACTATGAAGGAAATCTTCAATTTCACGAGGGTAAATATTTACGCCACCGCTAATTACCATATCATCAACACGATCTGCAACGAATAAATAACCATCCTTATCAAAGTATCCTAAATCACCAGAATGATACCATCCTTTATACATCGATTTTTTATTTGCCTCTTCGCGATTATGATAGCCAGCCATCATAGTTGGGCCGCGTAAAATAATTTCTCCTACTTCATAAGGAGGTAATACATCATCTGGTTCTGCCGGTGCATCCTCGTTCGGTTTCACAATACGAACTTCATGACTAAAGCATGGTGTGCCTGCTGAACCAGCTTTCGTAATTTGATCCTCCTCTACGAGAAATGCCACAACTGGTCCCATTTCTGTCATTCCGTATATTTGAACAAGGTCAATATAAAGACGTTCTTTACATTCCTTCACTAACGCCGGTGCCATTGCCGCTCCGCCATATATACCGATTTTCATTGAAGTTACATCATACTGAGTTAAATCTTTTTGCAACAACATATTCCACATCGTCGGTGCTGCAAAGAACGTCGTAATCTTTTCTTCTTGAATCGTATGTAATACTGTGTCTGTATCAAAATGATGTAAAATAATATTCTTCCCACCAACTTGAATGCGTGGTATGATTCCGGCATTTAATTCACCACAGTGATATAAAGGCGCAACAACAAGCCCAACGCTATCTCTATTATATTTTAGGAAATACGTACAAATCATACTATGCTCAGCCATTTCACGATGACGATGTAACACGCCTTTCGGATGACCTGTCGTACCGCTCGTATAAAGCATAGAACAAAAATCCATTTCATCAATTTCGATATTTACTTTCTCAGAAGATGCTGCATTCACTTTTTCATGGTAGGAACTTGCATAGGAAGGTTTGTCGTTTTCTATAGACCAAAAAGATGTATTTGGAAAATCTCTTTCAATTATAGCAACAGTTGACTCAACTGCTTTTTCAAAGACAACGACTTTCGAGGATGCGTCCTGAAGAATATAAGATACTTCTTTCGCCTTTAAGCGAAAGTTAATCGGGTTAAAAATTGCACCAATCTTCGCACAAGCTAAGTAAACGTTTACAAATTCATGACAGTTATATAAGTAAACAGATACTGTATCTCCCTTTCTTACTCCGTCTTCTAATAAAGCGTGTGCCGTTTTATTTATTTGTTCATCCCACTGTTTATATGTCCAGCGAATATTTTTTTCAGGTTCCACTAACGCCTCTTTATTCGTATACTTACCAACAGATAAATCAAAAATTCTCCCTATCGTCATGTACATGCCAACAATTTCCCCCTTTTCTCTTTCATAAATCTATCATTTCGTCTATAAGTAGACATTGTCCTTCAATGTTTTGACTAATTTTTCTGATTATTATCGACATAGTTTTACATACGATACCACTAGACGGTAAATGAAATTATATCGGCGATTTTTCGAATATATCGACTTACCGACAAAAACTGACAAGATATAATCGGCCCCCGTTACTGCAGGATAAAAAGAGGTTGTTCCGACTCGGAACAACCTCTTTCTTCTTATGCGAATAGCTCTTCTAAAATTTTCAATTTATCTTCTGTATATTTTACGAAGCCATCGTTATATGATTTTGGATCTTTCGGATTCGCGAAGTGCGTAATTGCCCCCGTCTTCGGATGAACAAATTTACTTGATGCACCGCAACCAAGTCCGATAATTGATTGTACTTCTTCCATAATGACAATGTTGTAAATACTTTCTTGCGTCGGCATTGCATAACCAACGTTCTCTAAGTTACCTAAAATATTCTTTTGACGATATAGGTAATATGGTACGTAATTATGCTTTTGCGTCCACTCTTCTGCTTCGTGCATCATCGCTGTAATTTCTTCGCGACCTGCTACTTTATATTTACGTTTGTTTTGCGTCATTTCAGAAGCACGTTTAAATGATAACGTATGAACTGTTAATGATTCTGGCATTAACTTTTCTGTTTCATCTAACGTATGCTTGAAGATATCTAACCCTTCACCAGGAAGACCAATAATTAAGTCCATATTAATATTGTTCATTCCCATTTCACGAGCTAAATGGTATTTCTCAATTGTTTCTTCTACAGTATGATGACGTCCAATTGCTTTTAGTGTCTCTTGATGATATGACTGCGGATTAATACTAATACGGTCAATGTTCCATTTATTTAACACTTCTAGCTTTGCTGGCGTGATCGTATCTGGACGACCTGCCTCAACTGTTACTTCACGTACATTTTTCACGTCTGGGAACGCTTCGTACATTTCTTCATACAGCATATCCATCTCTTCTGCTGTAATACTTGTAGGTGTACCGCCGCCATAATAAATCGTCGTAACTTTCACACCTTTTTCTTTTAAAAACTTACCAATTTCACGAACTTCATAATGTAAACCACCTAAGAACGAATCAACAGACCCTTGGCGTCCATTAATCGCATAAGCCGGGAATGTACAGTATGCACATTTCGTTGGGCAAAACGGAATACCGATATAAATACTTACTTCTTCTTTCAAACGGTATAAATCCGGAACAACTGCTAATTGGCAATCAACAATACGCTGAAGAAGTTCAATTTTCTCTTCATGAATTAAATAACTTTCACGAAGTTCTTGATGCGCTTCTTCTTTTGACATACCATTTTGAAGCATTTTATGAAGAAGTTTCGTCGGACGTACTCCCGTTAAAATACCCCAGCTTTGTTCAAGTCCAGTTAACTGCTGAAGAACAGAAAGATATACATAAGAAACAACGTGCTTCACTTGCTTCATACGCTCTTTTTCATCTGTGAAAGCAGATAAATCTTTCGAGAATGTTTCTTCATACACATTTCCTGTGCTAACATCCGTTAATCGAGCGGATGCTTTCACATTATCCTCAATGTGTATATCAACGATCAGATTCGCTTCCTCTTGTTCAAATCCAATCGTACTATCTTCAAAAAATAAGCCGCCAATATTTTGTAGCGGACGTAAAAAACGATCATCTTGTAACGTTTTAATTGAAATTAACACATTATCACCTTTTCATTTGCAAACTCTCTTTAGTTTACTTGAAGGGCGTTTACAGGTCAATACAGAAGGTTTTACCTGTTTCTCTTACATTTTTTCAAATAATTCTTTTTATGAATATCGCTCATGTATATAGACATCATGATTTTCTCTTGTTAAAATTTATTAGTACAAAAAATCGTTACATAGCGAAAATACAATATATAAAGGAGGAATGTTAACACTAGATTTTATAATCTAATGTGTTAAAAAAAATATGAAAAAGAAATTTTATAGTGTATTAACTCTCTCTCTTGCATTACAAACTGTTCTTGCACCTACTTATTCATTTGCAGAGAGTGCTGAAAAATCCGCCGAAGTATATACGGAGGATCAAGTTTTTAAAAGTATTAAGGAGCATGTTAATGAGCATAGTACTCATGAAGAAGATATCGAGGTTACTGGCCAATTCCTACTATACACTTCAAAAAAACATTCATTATATACCGCGAATGATTTAAAAAACAAATCGAATATCGAGATTACAGAACAAGTCGTAACGGCGACAAAGAAAAAAGGAAATGCTTACTACATAACGACGCCAACTGGCGCTGGATGGATAGATAACAATGATAATAGCTTAGAAGTTCAAGAGATTCATAAACTATCTAACCAAAAATTAATCGTAAAAGAAGAAGCTTCCATACATGCCCTTCCGTTCCAATCGTTTAAAGAAGAAGGGAAACTAGAGCCACAAGTCATTACTCCTACTGAACAAGCTGGAAATTGGTTTAAAGTCCAAATAAACGAAACAGCAAAATGGATTTATGCACCTTCTGCTACATTTGAAGGTACAAAAGCTTCATTACTAAAAAACAGTCGTACTGCTAAAAATAGTTTATTGAGAGCTCCGGAAGCTCTACAAACAAACAATATTTATGGCGTTACATTTAAAGAAATGATTGTCCCAAAAGGAAATGACGATATTCGCCCTGGCTACCCGATGGTACCTAAATATATTACGATTCACGAAACGGCTAATACAGCGAAAGGTGCTAATGCTCTAAATCATGCAAAATTCTTAGATAACCAAGCACGCGGAACAGCTGATCGCGCCGCATCTTGGCATTTCACAGTAGATGATAAAGAAATTTATCAACATCTTCCGGTAAATGAAGTTGGATGGCATGCTGGAAATAAAACTGGAAACTATGAATCTATCGGAATTGAAATTGCCGTTAATCAAGATGGAAACTATGAAAAAGCGGTAGAAAATGCCCGTAAATTGGCAGCTTATTTAATGAACGACTTAAATATTTCTCTAGATAAGGTCCAAAAACATCAATTTTGGTCAGGAAAAAACTGCCCTGCGTTTATGATTCAACGCGGACAATGGAATGCTTTCTTAAAAGGAACTGAAACATACTATAAGGAAAACCAAAAAAATCCCGTAACTGATGACATTACAGGTGGATGGTATGAACAAGACATTCGTCAATTAGCAGCTAGAGGCATTATGCAAGGAGAAGGGAACGGCAAGTACTTCCCAGAACGTCTTGTAACGCGTGCTGAATTTGCTACATTAATTACTCGTGCTTTACAATTACCAAGTGGAAATGCTAAGTTCACAGACTTAGAACAAGTACACCCATCTTTAAGAGACGGTATTAATCGTGCAGCAAGCGCAGGTATAATCCGCGGACGTGGTGATAATACATTTGATCCAAATACTACAATTACACGCGAAGAAGCTGTTATTATGATCGATCGTTCTCTAAAACACGCTGGTATTTTTGCAAAACAAGTTGAACTACCATTCGTAGACCAAAACTTAATTTACGCTAAAGAAGAAGTACAAAGAGTGTATGGATATGGAATTGTAAAAGGTAATGAATTTAATCAATTCGTACCAAAAGGACCATCACAACGTGCACACGCAGCTGCATTTATAAACAGAATGCTTAACGTAATTGAAGCTTAAAATATTTATCATTCCATATAGATATTTTCATTTTATCTGTATTCACTTAAAAAGGCATCAGAGATTATATATCTCTGATGCCTTTTATACATCTTTTAACTATTTTTAGCCATGAATCTTAAACGTATTCCTAGTAGCAGAAGCATAAAACCGATGAATGGAACGTAATTCGTATTGTGTCCTGTAGCTGGAAGTTGTTGATTATTAGAAGAACCTTGTCCTTTTTCTGGTAAATTAGGTTTTTCTACTCCCTCACCTGGCTTTTCTGTTCCTTCACCTGGTTTTTCTGTTCCTTCACCTGGTTTTTCTGTTCCTTCACCTGGTTTTTCTGTTCCTTCACCTGGTTTTTCCGGCCCTTTTTCTGTATCTTTTTTATTTGTAATTTGAAGCTTTACAACTTCAATTTTTTCATTAGAAATCGTAAATTTCATTTCCTTATCGGATAAAGTATATCCTTCTGGCGCTTGGATTTCTTTTAAAGTGTAATCTCCTGGTTCTAACTTCTTAGAAGTCGCTTTACCGCTCTTATTTGCTGTTAATGTATCGATTTTTGTTCCGTCTTTCCAAATTTCAAACACTGCGCCTGCTAATATTTTATTTGTATTATTAGCATCTACCTTTGTAATTTCTAATTGACCTGTAATTTCTTCTTTCATTTTTTCATTCATAACTTCTTGTTTTACTACTTCATTTGCTACAACATTTACGTCTACTGTTACTTCTAGCGCTTTATAACCTTCCGGCGCTTTCGTTTCTTCTAACGTATACTTTCCTGGCACTAAGCTTTCGAATTTCACAACGCCGTCTTTATTCGTTGTTTTCGCTTCTCCAACTACTTGACCAGCTTCGTTCTTTAATTTAAATTCTGCACCTGCTAGAACTTTTCCACTCTCTGCATCCTTTTTGATTACTTGTAAGCTTCCTAGTTCTTTTGCGTTTTCTATTTGTACTTCTACTACTTTGTTTGCTTCCACAACGACTTCAATTTCTTCTTTTAACAACTTATATCCTTGTGGTGCTTTCGTTTCTTTTAATGTGTATGTTCCTGGCTCTAATTTCTGAGAAATTACTTTACCAGTTTTATCTGTTCGTAACGTATCTACTTTTTTACCATCCTTATACACTTCGAATTCTGCATCTGATAATACTTTCGCTTTATCTTCTGCATCTACTTTCATAATTTCAAATTGACCTGTTACTTTTTCATTCATAACCTCTTGTTTTACTACTTCATTTGCTACAACATTTACTTCTACTGTTACTTCTAACGCCTTATAACCTTCCGGCGCTTTCGTTTCTTCTAACGTATACTTTCCTGGCACTAAGCTTTCGAATTTCACAACGCCGTCTTTATTCGTTGTTTTCGCTTCTCCAACTACTTGACCAGCTTCGTTCTTTAATTTAAATTCTGCACCTGCTAGAACTTTTCCACTCTCTGCATCCTTTTTGATTACTTGTAAGCTTCCTAGTTCTTTTGCGTTTTCTATTTGTACTTCTACTACTTTGTTTGCTTCCACAACGACTTCAATTTCTTCTTTTAACAACTTATATCCTTGTGGTGCTTTCGTTTCTTTTAATGTGTATGTTCCTGGTTCTAATTTCTGAGAAATTACTTTACCAGTTTTATCTGTTCGTAACGTATCTACTTTCTTGCTGTCTTTATACACTTCGAATTCTGCGTCTGATAATACTTTCGTTTTATCTTCCGCATCTACTTTCACGATTTCGAATTGACCCGTTACTTTTTCATTCGTAACTTCTTGTTTTACTACTTCGTTCGCTACAACGTTCACTTCTACTGTCACTTCTAGCGCTTTATAGCCTTCTGGCGCTTTTGTTTCCTCTAACGTGTACTTTCCTGGCACTACGTTTTCGAATTTCACAACACCGTCTTTATTCGTTGTTTTCGCTTCTCCAACTACTTGACCAGCTTCATTTTTCAGTTTAAATTCTGCACCTGCTAGAACTCTTCCACTCTCTGCATCCTTTTTGATTACTTGTAAGCTTCCTAGTTCTTTTGCATTTTCTACTTGTACTTCTACTACTTTGTCCGCTTCCACAACGACTTCAATTTCTTCTTTTAACAACTTATATCCTTGTGGTGCTTTCGTTTCTTTTAATGTGTACTTTCCTGGTTCTAATTTCTGAGAAACTACTTTACCAGTTTTATCTGTTCGTAACGTATCTACTTTTTTACCATCTTTATATACTTCGAATTCTGCGTCTGATAATACTTTCGTTTTATCTTCCGCATCTACTTTCACGATTTCAAATTGACCTGTTACTTTTTCGGGGATCTTTTTATTCACCACATCTACAGTCAATACTTTATTAGCCTCTACATCAACAGAAACTGAACTAGATGATAATTCATATCCTTTCGGTGCTTCTACTTCTTTTAATGTATAGCTTCCAACTGGAAGTCGTTTCGATAAGGCTTCACCTTTATCATCTGTAACAATTGTTTCCACAACTTTCCCATCTTTATCGATAACATCAAATTTTGCACCTGGCAGAAGTTGACCAGATTCACTATCTTTTTTCAATAATTTAAATTGGCCATTCTCTACTTTTTTCGTATTCTTCATAACAAGTTCAATTACGTTTGTATTATCAATTGTTACTTTGACTGGTGTATCAACTTTTATATATCCTTCTGGTGCATTTATTTCTTTTACAAAATAGTCACCAAGTGGTAAATCTTTAACTTCCGCAATACCCTTTTCGTTTGTTGTAACAGTAGCCACAACGTTATTATCTTTGTCTATAACATCAAATTTTGCGTCTTTTAAAACAATGTTTTTATCATTTTCATCAACTTTTTTAATTTGTAAATTTCCTTTTTCGGCTGCTGGTTTATTCCACTTTGGCCAGTTAAATTTAAAGTTATGAACCTCAAAACCATCTCTTTGGTGTAATCCTCCAACATAGGCTTGTCCATTAATAGAACCACCTTTTGTTTCTACAACTGCATTAGGTGCAAACACACTACCTACTACACCATAACCTTTAGTTGTTATCTTTGTAGCATTAGGAAATACCCAAATTACCTTACTAGCTAACTCAGTAAAAGATGAATTAGGGTCATATGCTTGAGATGTATTAATTAAATCCGTCGCCATCCCAGTATTTCTTGTATCATACAAAATTGCACCGCCACCAAAGCTCACTTCTTCTGCATCTGAATAAATAACAATAAAGTCTTTATTCTCTACATTCGGAAGAAAAACGTCTTTTACATCAAATGCTTTCTTTCCCGTCTGGCCTGAAGAGACGTAAATATTAGGGTTGTTTACATCTTCACCGATTCCAAAGCTCATATTAGGTTTTGGCTTATCAGTGTGTAGTTTACTTGCATCCCCAATTACACCATCAACGTCTTTTCTAAATTCTTTAAACTTAGCATCAATCTCCGCTTGCTCTTTATAAGAGATACGGTCATATGACGTTTTCATTGCGCCATCTGGGTCACCGTCTTTTTTCATCGCCACTGTTCCATCTTGAATAATTACTTGTCCTGCTCCCGCTTTCGTAAATTGACCGCCTAGTAATAATGATGGATATCCTTCATCTACCCAAGTTGCTCCAGCTAAGTTATTTGCTCCAGTTGCAGCCGCTACGACTGTATAACTTGATGCGTTCATATTTTTCTGAACAGCCATCGCACCTTCAATATCCGCACTCGTTGCACTATGATCTCCAAAAATGATGGCGTTGTAATAAGATACATCACCTAAACCTTTTAACTCTGTTGTAGCTGCCTCTGCTTTAAATGGTAAATGGATTAAAAAATTCATACATATTAGTAATACAACTATTAAACTACTACTTAACTTTTTAATTTTTTGATTAAATGATTTCCTCAAGAAATTCATTCCCCCTTTTAAACTTCCTAAAATCACAAAAAGAAGCACATTTCATATGTACCAGGTCTTACTCACATTAACTTAAAATAATCCATTTAAATACAACAAAGGAACGCTACAACTACTTAATAAAATTACTACAATTCATTTTTGAAATAATACGTGAACTAAACTGTCATGCGGAAATGCTTTTACGTATGGGAGCCCAATAAAATTAATCTGAAGAATATTTCATGTGGTGTAACTATTTTGACAACATCATTCACTTTACATTAGTTTTCTAAAGGATTCAAGTGAATTGTATGAATCCCATACACAATTCACAATTTAAAGCGTTTTCATTCATTTTAATAAGCTCAACAAAAAAAACGTAGCCAAAAAGCTACGTTTTTCTTTCATCGTTTCGGTGTATTTTTATGATTCTTCAAAAACGGAAGCGGGAATTGCTTACGGAAATGCTCTTTAATCATGTACTCTACACCGTTCTCACTATTTGAACGTGTAATCCAATCTGCTGCTTGCTTTAACTCTACAGGTGCGTTCCCCATCGCTACACCAAGTCCCACGTTTTCAATAACCTCTAAATCTTCCATACTATCTCCAATCGCAACCATTTCATTTAGCGAAATATTTAAATGCTCTCCAAGCAATTGTAATCCGCGTAACTTTGATACATTTTGCGGCAAGATTTCTATTCGTTTTGAATCACATTCAACATACTCTACATCTTGGAATGCTTTTCTTAATGTGTTCAGCCCTCTTTCTTTTTCACCCTTAGTTTGGAAAAGAACATCAATTTTTGGCGCCGCTACCGGATGGTCACGAAGCGCGTCACCTAACGAATCTACAAATTGAACTGGATAAAATAACGGATCTGCGCTTGATAATACAGTGCGCGCAATTAAGTTTGGTGTATTTCTCTCACGATTTCCTATCGAAAACCGTTCATGAGAAATACGTACGTTACAATCAAAGTGCTCTAACACTTGCACAATGTTAAAAGTCTTCTCTTCAGATAATCTTCTTTGAACGTACGGCTTATCTAACGTTGCTGAAACGAAAGCACCACCATGTGTCACTAATATAGAATCTAATTTTAACGCCTTTGCTACTTTATGAGCGGATTGAAAATTACGGCTCGTAAATAACGTAACGTATACATCTTTTCTTTTCACAAATTCAATTGTTTCTCTTAATCCTTTTGCAATTTTTCCATTGTTGTATAGTAGTGTCCCATCTATATTAAGAGCTAGTAAGCGATAAATCATGTCGCACTCCCCCTCTTCGCTGTTGTACTCTATCCATAATTTATGAAATACACCCGATAAATAGAACGAGTTAGAATTACTACTGAAAATTTGGTTTACTATATACATATACACTTAGTAAAGGAGATAGTACAATGCAGGCACCTCCTTCCTTTTATGAAGGCGATACGTTAGAAGTAGCAAAAAAATTACTCGGGCAAAAACTCGTTCATATTGTAGACGGAATAAAGCGAAGCGGAATCATTGTAGAAGTAGAAGCATATAAAGGCCCAGATGATAAGGCCGCACATAGTTACGGCGGCAGACGGACAGACCGCACAGAAGTCATGTTTGGCGCACCAGGGCATGCTTACGTATATTTAATTTACGGTATGTATCATTGTTTTAACGTTATTACAGCACCAGTTGGCACCCCGCAAGGTGTTCTCATTCGAGCCCTTGAGCCGGTAAATGGAATAGAAGAAATAAAACTAGCACGCTACAACAAAACAGACATTACAAAAGCGCAGTACAAAAATTTAACAAACGGTCCTGGCAAACTATGCCGTGCCCTCGGAATTACTTTAGAAGAACGAGGCTTATCATTACAAAGTGACACATTACATATTGAACTCGTCCCAAAAGATGAACACATATCATCACAATATAAAATAGCAGCAGGACCTCGTATTAATATCGACTATGCAGAAGAAGCTGTACATTATCCGTGGCGTTTTTATTATGAGGGGCATCCGTTTGTTTCAAAGAAGTAAGCATATGTTAAAGGGAGAGATTATGAGAGGCAAACCTGAACTAAAAATAGAATCAGAAAAAGTATATGAAACGAAGAAAAACCCAAATGGAATGTTTGTAGCAAGAATACTACAAATTCCGAAAGAAGAAGATAAACTAGACTTTGTCCTTATTTTACAAAATAAAAAAACGAAAAATATTATTTATAACAAAGTTTTAGTAACAACAGATAACGACTATTATTCTTTCCGACTCGCTCGTGGGAATATTAAATGGTCATCCTTATATACTGTTACAGTATGGGATGGGCTTGGACATCAATTAGTAGAAGTATCAGCCTTAACACTGGTAAAGAGAACTATTCTATTTCTGATGAGCATTGTTCCGCATATCGGGAGTAACTCAAAATAAAAGAGAAGCCGAATCGGCTTCTCTTTTACTCTGCACCTTCCGCAGTTGCAATATTATCCTCTAAGTTTTCTCTTGATAATTCAGCCGCCATAAAATCAGCTGTTTCTGGAAGTGCTAAATGCATATGAGCTTTTTGACAAATTTGGATCGTACAGTTTTCTATAACATAGTCGAAAACATGTCCACCCCCGCTTCTTTCATCATCAATATAATGTAAGTGGAATCCAGCTACACCAATACCTTGCGCATAATCTGGTGTCCAAAATCCAGCAAGCGTACCTTCTGTATTTTCAAATGAAAAGATTGGTTGTGATTTCGTCACTTCAACGAGCGGTGTATACGGTTTTTCTTGTCTTGGAACAGTTCTCGTTCTTACTTCACGGAACGTACCGTCCATTCGAATACCGTAAAATAAGTTTTTACTTGGCATTAATTCATGTAATAATGCTTCAACTTCTTCACGATTCATCGGACGCTCTACCGTATAACTCATTTCTTTTTCAAAAAACGTTACAGTCGCAAATGGTGTTGTTTCTTCTGGTTCTACTTTTTCTGCTGAACCGTCTGAACGTAAATGATAAAATTCATTATCAAATGCAATCATTTCACCATCTAATTGATCAAATGTGCCGATGCCAAAATCACCATGTTTTTTCAAATCTTCAAAGCTAATCACACCATCATATATACCATCTAATAGCGCAAGCATTGTAGATGTTTGATATACTTCATTACTCGTTTTCGTTTTTTTTGCATCAATATCAATTAATTGCGCAACAGTCATCTCAAATCTGCCTCCATTAGTTTAATTGGTTTGGTAATAATTTTTCGCTTAATTTAATATTGTCACGATAGTCAATTGGAATATCAATAATGACAGGACCATCTGCTGCTAATGCTTCTTTTAATACCCCTTCTAATTCATCAGGCGTGTTAACACGAAGACCTAACGCCCCGAAACTTTCCGCATATTTCACAAGATCAACATCGCCAAACTCTGTAGCTGATGTTCTGCCGTATTTCATCATTTGTTGGAATGCAACCATATCATATGTGCCGTCTCTCCAAACAAGATGGACGATTGGAGAATTTAAACGTACCGCCGTTTCTAACTCCATCGCTGAGAATAAGAAACCACCGTCACCTGATACGGAAACTACTTTTTTACCTGGTTCTACTAAAGTAGCTGCGATTGCCCAAGGAAGTGCAACACCTAACGTTTGCATGCCGTTACTAAATAATAATCTACGTGGTTCATAAGAACGGAAACATCTCGCCATCCAAATAGAATGGGAACCGATGTCACATGTAACAGTTGTATCGTCACTAATTAAAGAACGAAGTGTACGAATCACTTGAAGTGGGTGCGTAACACCCTCCGAAGCACGGTTCGGAACTTCTGCTTGTTCTGATAATTTTGCGCGTAATCGTTCTAACACCGCTTCTGATTTCGTACTTAATACAAGTTTCGGTAATTTCTCCGCGATGCTATTTACCGTTAAGGCAATATCACCAATTAATTCACGCTCTGGTTGGTAATCATGGTCGATATCTGCTTGATGGTCGTCAAGATGAATAATCGTTCTGTCGCCAAGTTTATTCCAAAACTTTGGATCATACTCGATTGGATCATAACCGATAGAAATCACAAGGTCTGCTTCTTCTAGTAAAATATCACCTGGTTGGTTACGGAATAATCCAACGCGGCCGAAGAAATGATCTTCTAACTCACGTGAAATCGCACCAGCTGCTTGATATGTTTCAACGACAGGAAGTTCTGTATCCGCAATTAATTTACGAACAGCTTTCGTCACTTCATTTGTGCTCGCTCTCATACCGAGTAAAATAACTGGTAATTTCGCTGATTTTATTTTTTCTACTACATATGTAATATCATTTGTGGGAGCGATTCCAAGCTGTGGCTTAGAAAGCGCACCGATAGACTCTACAGTTGTTTCCGCAGTCATAACGTCTTGCGGAAGACTTACTAAAGTAGCTCCCGGATTTGTGGAAGTCGCACTTCGAAATGCATTACTAAGTGCTTCTGGCACATTATCAGGATGCTCTACTTCTACGCTATATTTTGTGATTGGTTCGAATAGTGCAGCATTATCCATAGATTGATGCGTACGTTTTAATCGATCCGTACGCGGTACTGCACCAGCTAAAGCAACAACGGGATCACTCTCCGCATTCGCAGTAACAAGACCTGTCGCTAAATTTGATGTCCCTGGTCCTGAAGTTACAAGACATACGCCCGGTTTCCCTGTTAATCTACCAATAGCAGCTGCCATAAATGCTGCATTTTGTTCATGACGACAAACGATTAACTCTGGTCCTCTTTCTTGCAATACATCAAATACAGAGTCAATCTTTGCTCCTGGAATACCGAAAACATGTGTAACACCTTGTTTAATTAAACAATCAACAACAAGATCTGCTCCTTTTGTTTTTGTCTTCACGTCGTTTGCTTTTACACCTGTACTCAAAACTAATCATCCCTTTATTTCATAATGTGTGTAATAAAGATTTTAATTTCACCTAGTTAATTAAGCTGGTGAAGTATCATTTATCATTATATTACAAATGCATTATTTTTCCAACAATATGAATTCGACATTATTTTGACAAGATTTAAAGAATACGCTTACAACCTTTTGTTTATCTTAAAATAACATTTTTATATCTCTTCTAAAAATGTACAAAAATACTTCCATCCATTCAC
>NZ_JBMOWC010000040.1:0-26629 GCF_049310765.1 Bacillus sp. PSXD-155
TAATTATTCTTCTCTTTATTTGTGTTCATCTTTTAATATATAACTAGATATTATTAAGGATTTCTTGATTTAGTATATTTATTGGCTTTTCTTCCATCTTGATGGGTAACGGTTCCATTTACTTATTTTTCTTAGTTATTAACTCTTCTTGTAATTTAACAAGTTCCCTTGCAGGAGAAATAATTACTTTTAATTTTAACGCTGACATAGATATCTTCCACCTTAAATAAACTTAATTTATCAAATATAAATTCACTCTTAGAATTTACTTTGATAATGAGTAAAATATGCAAATAGAGAGTCTAGCTGTAATTCCTAGCACTCTAATAACTATTTTTTTATACAAGGAGATGGATTAACTATGTTGAAACATATGGAGCATGTAAAACAAGCTAAAAATGAGATATTACTTATGATGATTCTATTTGCCCTTTTTTTATAGTACTTTTCTATAATGAGGGGGTTGCTGTGATTAGCGTCTCTATTTGCTTATTTAAAATTATAGCAAGCAATCTATTCTCGCAGAAAGTATAAACATCATATTATAAAAAGAGCCATTTATATGTGGCTCTTTTTATAATATGATGAAGGACCGGATTAATGAACTCAACACATAATCGTTGTATGTGGAATGAATAAGCCTCGTTCCCCCATCATTTCCACCAAACCACGGAAATGATGGGTATATCATAGGTACCATCTCACGGTTAATAGGATAATATCTGGTTGATGCTGTTTCCACTTGAAAAAACATTGATTTTCCATACAGACCCCATCTTTTTTAGAGTAATAGTACCAGTATGTCCAAGATTTATAGATTTTTAACACCAGAACCCTCTATTTCATTCCATAAGTCACAGATCCTTATTCTATCTACCCATATTTTTCATTTTTATAATTAACTTTAAACTCTTCATCTATTATTACTCCGTAATTCTTATATTTGATTACTATCCTCTATACTATTAACTTCTTCCATCTTTTGTTCAATCCAATTCATAGCCATTTTTGCATCTTCTTGAGCAATTTCTCCTCTTTCGCTCTTATACTTATGTGTTTCATAAGCCCACACTAATATGATTTTAACAAATTCAACTGTCTCTAATTTACATATCGGCTCAAATTCATCTTCTTCTTCATCATAAAATGGATCCTCAATTATGGTAAAATCTCTAAAGGATATTATGCTAGAAGCGTTTCCTCCATGTCTATATTCGAATATGTTTCCCCTCAATAAATCAATAAAATTGTTAATATCATTTTTTAAATCTCTTAACCTCCAAGGTATATCAGACCCTAAAGGATCATTTATCATATTGGCAAATTTCAACGATTTTTCTTCATCAAAATCCATAACAACCACATTGAACTCTTCTATATATTTAAATTCATAATTATACTTAATCATTAAGAACACTTCCTCCAACTCAATATACTGGATAAGCTGAGATTACCTTATTATTCCTCAAAATCATCTCTATTGTCATTCCATCACTTGTTTTTCCAAGATATCTATTGTTTTTTATATTCACTTTGTTATTAAAAGCCTCATTCACTGCATCTATTACTTGTTGAGGTGTCCAATCCCTTGGAAAGAATGTGGATTTAGGACCTTTTAATACTCCATCAATTTCCACTTTAGCTTGGTAGACACCAAACTCATTTGATGGATCGAGGTCTCCGACAATTTTACTATTACTATTCGGCGTTCCTTCATAATGAAAACCATTAGCATTCCCATTTTTAAGTATTTCACCATTAAAAATATGATTTATTCCGTTTTTTTTAGTCCCTTGTTTAAAATTCTCTGTGTTTTGTAAACTCTCAAGCCATTGCTTTTTTTCAATGTCAGACTGATGAATTTTATCCGGACTCTTATTTCCACTAGAACCGAACTCGCCTTTAGCAAACTGATGAGTCGATAGCTTTTCTTCAAATTGCCTAAAATCAGGTGTATTAAATTGCAAACCACCTTCGCCAGCAATAGCAAACCCATTGCGATTCCCATTAAATAAAGATGCAGCATCTTGTAAGCCCTTTTTACTAGCTTGCGAAATCTCAGCTACTTCAGCACCCGTTTTCAACGCCGCAGACTTAGCGAGCTTATCTACACCTTTTGTTCCGGCAAAAGCAAACATACCATGCCCCATTACATTTCCATAAAGCTCAGCTTGACTATTTCCGTCCCCGTTTACAACATTGGTATTCCAAGAATCAGAAATCGTTTGTTTTATCGCATTGAATGTTCTGGCTGGATTAGAAAGAGCTTCAATCGTGTCATTAATTGTATTTATTGGATGGAGGGCTACATTCACAATTCCTAATAATTCATCACCTAATGCGTCTTCTATTCCTTTTTTTAAATGGTAGGGCACCTAATCCAGCTTTTTCAATCGTAGAAACAAATTTATGATCAGCGGCATATATCATTTTACTATATTCCTTATAAAAATATTCAATATCATGTTTAAACTTATCCAGTAAAGATTCATCTTTTTTTTCACTATTTAAAGGGCCACACATTGCTCCTTCTTCAATTGAACTACTATTTAGAAGATTGTCAGTCTGACGATCCCTATCTTCTGTTATCGATTGAATAGAAGTAATCCACTCCATATTTAATCCTTGTGTACTAAATGTTCCACTTACAGGACTAAATCCTTTCCCACTTTGAACTTCGGCAAGACCAGTAGCAATACTAGCTACTAGTTGAAGGGCCGTACTGTAGTTATTACTGGATGTATAATTGAATTCATATAAATGCTCTAATTTTTCTTCAAGTTTTTTTCTCATCTCAACTAAAACAGCCACAATTGCATCTATGCCAGGCATTGGTGTAGCTTCATCTATCACTTCTATACTTGCAATCATTTGATTGATTTCTTGAATTTGCTCTCTTACCTCTTGTTCGATTACATCCGTGGAAGCAACTTTTGATTGAAAATCTCTTGGAAAAGCATCATTTTGACGAATTAATTCTTCACATAAATAAATTATACCTTGTGCTAAAGGACGAAAGGTTTGGACAAAAAATATTTTTGCACTACTATATGTTCGTCCTTGCAGGACCGTATCAGTAGCAAAAGCGTCAATCGACTGAATGACTTGTTCCATACCTTGAATGGTAGCAGTACATACAGCATTCATGCTTTGAGTCTGATTTTGTACTTCCCCTAAATACATATTTAAACTCATGCTTTGTCCTCCCTTTTTAATTGCTGTTGCCTATAAATAAGGTTGGTTTCTAAATCAATAAGATCGCATCTTTCTTTAAGCAATATTTCTTTTTGGTTTTACAATTGAAATATTAATTTCCGCTCGATATGTTCCGATTCTTGAAGATTATTCATAAAAAAATTAGAAATTTCTCTATCACCATGCCATGTTTTAAAGTTCTATTAAATAAGTGATTATTTCGATTTCTCAATTCGTGAAATTCCATATCCGCTTGTCTCTGGATTTGAATCGCAACTTGATTTTGATCCTGTTTTTCAAATACTATCCGTATTTTTTAATTTAGTTGATTTATTTGCTTTTCAATGTCTTGATCTATCTTTTTCTTCTACTGTGTATACTGAACGATAAACATCTAGTAATGTAATAAGATGTACGTCTTTAATTAAATACCACCCCTCCCCTTTATGTTTACCACCAACAATTCCTGTTTCTCTTAAACATATTAATATACCTTGAATAATTTTTGGTTGAACACTTAAAGTTTTCGCTATAAATTCCAAACAATAAGGCGTTGATGGATTTTTTTTAAGAATAGATAAAATTTGTAAAGCAACTGTTAAGCTAATACTAATTTTCATAATTTATATCCTTTTCATCTATAAGATAAATACAGCTCGTTAAAATTCCATAGATCTCTGAATATTTAAAGATATATTTATCATAATTAGAGGTTTATTATTATCTTATAAATATCACCAGCATTATTATTCATTCGATATTCTATAAAAAATAAAACGTTTATTTTACTAACTTAAAAATAAATCAAATAATCTACTAGTTATTAACTTTCGAAATAGATCCTTCTGGACCTCTCCATACATTCAGGAAAGAAGGTGCCTTTACCTTCTCCCACTTCTCTTTATTTGTTACTTTTACTTTATCTCCTAGTTTAAAGTCACCTTTTGAAACAGGGATATCTACATATTGCTTTTTTCCTTCGCTATCTTTCAACCTTACTTCAACATATTCTATAGAATTATCTTCATATCTATCTTCTATTTCACCTATTACAAATTCTTCTTTTTTCTCTTCATTAACCTTCGAAATAGATCCTTCTGGACCTCTCCATACATTCAGGAAAGAAGGTGCCTTTATCTTCTCCCACTTCTCTTTATTTGTTACTTTTACTTTATCTCCTAGTTTAAAGTCACCCTTTGAAACAGGGATATCTACATATTGCTTTTTTCCTTCGCTATCTTTCAACCTTACTTCAACATATTCTATAGAATTATCTTCATATCTATCTTCTATTTCACCTATTACAAACTCTTCTTTTTGCTTCTCGTTAACTTTTGTTATAGGGCTCTTTGAATCAGATAACACTTTAGTATTAGCACTGTCATACTCAGTTGTTTTATATCCAAACCTTTTATGATAGACCATTTCCCCATAACGACCAAAATTACTAACCTTTACCGTATCTCCTTCTTCAAATGTATGTTTTTTTGATGCCCACACGTATACAGTATGTTCTTTTCCATCCTTATCTTTATAATTAATTTTGATGTAGTCCCCATTTGAATCTCTAATGATAGAACTTACTACTCCATCCATACGTTCTTCTTTTATGGGTAAAATTTTCTCCTTCGAAGTATTTAGGGTTCCTCCACCTCTATTTTGAAGCATATCGGTTTTAGCAATTAGTTGTGCAGCCTCCGCCCGAGTTACAAATCTGTTTGGTTGCCAACCATTATCAGTGCCATTAGAAATTCCTAAATCGATTAAAATACTTGCGGATTTTTCACCCCAATGCCCTTTTAAATCAATAAATTTTGCTTTCTCTTCACTTTCTACCGGACTTTGTAATTTATATGCATTCACAAGCATTGCTGCCATAGCCGCACGACTAACTTTCTCCGAAGGATTAAATAGACCATTTCCTACCCCTTTAACTATCCCGGCTTTTTCTGCTGCAGCGATATAAGGTGCTCCCCAATGATTTTGTGCATCTTTAAATGAAGGCTTTTCATTTGGGTTTATTTTTATTCCTAACGCTTTTGTTATAATTGTGGCTGCAGAAGCCCTGTCTAATGTTTCATATGATCCAAACGTGCCGTTAGGTAGTCCATTAATAGCATGTTTATCCACTAGATAATTAACCGACTGTTCCGCCCATTTGGGTACATCTGGGAATCTCAGAGTATCTGCAAATATATTGGATGAATATGATAATAAAGTTCCTGTAATAATTCCTGCTGCAATTAATTTATTTTTCATAAAATATAACACCTCTAAAAGTTTATTATGGGGAGTTGGCGAGTAAATTTACGACAAATCATTTTTGTGAATTAGATAAAATATTCAAATTTAAAATACCTCACCTTTAAATATAGTCAGTTAGTAAATATCACACATAAAGGAAGCAAAAAACAAACCATGAATGTAGGGGTTTTAGTAATTCACTTTATTTTGAAATAATGAAAATTTAATACACCCAACTTCGTGTAACCATTATAGTTACATCTAGAAATAATGTCAATTACAGTATCCTTACACTTTTGTAAGATAATCTACTAAATAATTAACAAGGTAATGTTTACATATACTGAATAATTACAAATCTAATTCAGTAATTTAATATGTTTAGTGATAAAGATAATTTCAAATAATAAATTCACGTGCACTCTAACTTATGATTGCTAAATTATACTTTATAGACGATGATCTTTTTGGAAATTCAGGTGAAAATGATCAGCATCATTATATACACCAAATTCATAACCTTTTTCTTTATAAAATTTTATAATTTCTGGAAGTACTGATAATGTTTGAGCTTTTTCATGCATTAAAACTACTTCAACATCCTCCGTTGTAGATTTTTTTACATTTTCTATAATTTCATTTGGATTATTCTTTAATTTCCAATCATAAGAATCTATTGTCCAATCCCATACTTTTATTCCCTCTTCTACAATTTGATTTCGAATTTCTTCACTCTTTAGCCCTGGCGCTGATCCATATGGTGGACGTACTAATTTAGGATTTGTACCTGTAATATCGTGGATAAGGGATAATGTCTCTTTCATTTCTGGAACAAATTGCCTGTTTTTATATAACTTTTCACTTTTATGCGTCATACTATGTGCACCGATATAATGTCCTTCTTTTGCTGCTCGCTTTACATTTTCCTGATAACTTGTATTTTGTAAATTACTTCCTTGCATGAAAAATGTTGCTTTTACATCATTTTCTTTTAATACATCTAAAAATTCTCCAGTTAAATTACTTGGACCATCATCAAATGTCAAATAAACAACTTTTCCTACAGGTTTCCCATCTGCTCTTTTTTCTTTTTGCGGTTTTGTATTTTCTATCTCTTTTGATTGCTGCATTACACTCTGGTTATTTTTCCCCTCGAAGGTTGTTCCTTTTGCGGGAGCAGAATTAAACTTACCTATTATAAAAAACATAAGAAAAGAAGTTGTTAATAGTATCAATATTGTAAGGAACATTCCTCGTATCCCTCTATTTTTATTACCGTTTTCCGACATTGTTATCTATCCTTTCGCTATTATTTATACGTAAAAAGCAGGAGGTTAATTGTTAGATTCAATATTAGTACCACGCTTTGTACAAAAATAGATTACTAAAATGAAATAAAGATAAAATGCAGATTATGTCGAAATTAGTTAAAGAATATTGAAATTCAACATAAAATCTTATATAAGATTATCATTTAATTAAAAAACGAAGTCGTTTGATAATTGGTTTAAAGCCTCAAGCCCTGCTATGCAATTTACTGCAACGATAGAGGCTATGTACACATTTAAAAAGGGACAGATTTTTCTAAAAATTATGTCCGCATCCAAAAAAATTCATTCATAAATTAACTTGATTAGCTTCATCAGCTAGCAAACTAAAGGAAATTAACATGCTATGTTTCTATTAAATATTTTTTATATAGAAATTGTTAAAAAGAAATTTTAATTTAGTCAGGCAGAAGTCCAAGCTGATTATAAGCATTTAATGATCACTGTTAGTCATTCGGATAGAAAAATAAAAAAGAAAACAGCACTTCGCCATTAAATTAGAGAGTGCTGTTTGGCTGTAAATCATATTTAATTGTGAAACAGGTTCATCGTGGTAGTTTTAATTATAAATTCACATTCGAATTAATCTCGATATTATTGGAAACGGGTATAATTTATCTCAATATTTTTGTCTTAGCTGGTTGAGGGTCGCTAAAAAAACGATCAAAACGTCGCATCGTTGCTTCGAGCGGACCAGCAGGAAGTTTTACAATTATTCCTCCAATTACCAGTGTTGCAGTTGCAACGAATACATCCCCGAATGGAAATTCCAGACTATACTGCTGTACCCCCGCCAGTTGAAGTCCCCACAATATGACAAACTGAGCCGCATACATTGTTAATGCTACGCGTCCGACCTTTTCGAAAGGCATCAACACGACGAGAAATCTCTTCGGTACAAGACATACAAGACCTAGCACAAGGAGTGCGGCACCAATCCCTGTCAGTGTTTGAAACGTTGATGCACTGTGCGGGGCTGTCCAAAGAAGAGTATGCCACATCGGTGTTTCCATATTAAATGGCCAGATTAAATTTGGATCCGGCTGGTCAGTAACGACACCTTGAACGCTTATGAGCCACTTCTCAAAGGATCGGCTGAGATCAGGAAGGATAAAAATAGCCAACAGCTTACAAAAGGTAAGTATAATTACACCACTGCACATGAGTAAGAATACGGGGCGCGACTTTGTTAAGTCAATACGCCCAATGGTCATACCTGCAACGAAGGCGGGAGCAAGTGCTATCCCAGACATACGGCTGCCTCCTATATCTCTAAGAAGGTATGTGTGTGACAGAAGACTCTCTCCAAGAATCATCAGCGGTGGACTCACAATAACCAAAGCAATTGTTGTTATAATGAGTACGCGTGTTGAACGATGAACCAGAACAAGCGACAGTACGAACAGTGCCGCATAAGCAGGTAAAATCACACCGATATGAGTATTAAGCATAATAAGGATATATCCGATTATATCGATGAAAACTGCACGGGCGAGCATTCTAGATCGGAGCGCAGTGGTCCCCAGCCCTTTTTCTTTCATGCGTCGAGCCATGATGGAGTAAGAGATGCCTCCACAGAGTATAAATAACAATGTTGTGTTACCAGATACGATTGAAGCATTCGTTTTATTCAAGGCAAAGTGCTGTATAAACATTCCTATTACAGCTAAACCACGAACTGCATCAAGTGCTACAAGACGCCCCGTCCCCTGAGAATCCCCCTGTTCTTGTTTAGGATCTTCCTCAAAGTCCAGACTCTTAATTTCAGCGTTTGCTTCTAATTCAGATTCCCTGACGGACTCGTCCGAAAGTCTAGTCCTCCTTTTATTATTACTATTTTCTGACATCTCTTTTCTATCCCCTTTCCTATTATTCATATGTAAAAGCAGGGTTTAATTGCTAGATTTAATATCTTTCCCCCACTCTGTACAAAAAATAGATTACTAAAAAGAAATAAAGATAAAGTGCAGATTATATCAAAGCGAGTTAAAGAACATTGAGATATAACATAAAAATTGTATACAGAATGTAGTACTTAAAAAGATCATAAAGTTATTCATTATCTCTCTTCGTCTTAATCTCTAATATACGCATATAAATGAGACTTCCTTTGACAAATAAAGATAAAATTTATTTTATCTTTATCTTATCTTTATCTCTTTATGTTAGTCTGTTTTCCTAGAAGAAATAATCCTAATATTAAAAAGAAACAGAGGAATAATGCATGAAGAGTAAAAAAATGTTTGTATTTTTCTTAGGTATTATTGTTGTTCTTATAACATTAATCGAATTACTATATAGTAATCCTATGGACAACACCGATAGAAATCAGGATTTCGCTGTAGAAAAACGTTTATTACAATTTAAACCGACCATTGAAAAAGAATTAGAAAAATATAATTTAAGTGACAAAACAACAACATTATTGGGAATCATGTATCAAGAAAGTAGAGGTGAAGGTACAGATCCTATGCAGTCTTCTGAATCACTTGGATTACAGCGAAATGAAATTCAAGATGTTAACTTAAGCATTGAACAAGGTGTAAAACACTTCGCTCAAATGTATAAATACGGGATAGAGAAAGACGTTGGAATTGATGCCATCATCCAAAGCTATAATATGGGACCAGGATATATTGATTTTATCGCTAGCAAAAAAACGGAAAAGCATTCAGAGAAATTAGCTAAACAATTTTCTAAAATGAAAGTCGATCAAAGTCCAGATATGTATACGTGTGGTGATAATAAAAAAAACTTTAGATATCCATATTGTTTTGGAGATTTTACGTACACAACAAAAGTAAAAAATAAAACAAAGCTTATTGAAGATTTTTTACGAACAAAAGAGCTAGCATACAATCATAATTCAGAATAAATCCATGCAAATAATAAAAGGGAGTAGAAAAATTCTTTCTACTCCCTTTTATTATTTATATTTAAATAGAAGAAGAATAATACACCATCTTCTGTATTGAAGACACCATATTCCACACCATGCAGTTCTAAAATATTTTTAGATATAGCAAGTCCTAAGCCTGTTCCTCCTTTTGAACGCTGTCGAGCAGCATCTGATCGGTAAAATCGATCCCATACCTTCTCTAGTTGTTCTTTTGGAATATGAGCACCTTTGTTTTCTACACATATCTTTACACGATAATTCTCTTGTGTTGTAGAAATCACAATTTTTTCTTTTTCTGGTGTATAACGAATTGCATTTGTAATAAAGTTCGTAAGTACTTGTTCAATTCGATGCCGATTGGCAATGACCTCAACTTTAGAAAGATATTGATTAACTTGTAATTCCTTATTCGTTATTTCTAAAGATAAATGTTCACAAATCTGTTCGATTAATTGATCGATATAGAAAATATCCATATCCATTTTATACGTTCCAGATTCAAATTTGGCCAAGTGAAGCATATCAACAATCAACATATCCATCTTATCCACTTCTTTTGCCATTGCTTCAAAATAATAATCTTTTTTATGGCTTGCGACACCATCTTTTAAAATCGATATGCAGCTCTTCATGATACTCAAAGGTGTTTTCAGTTCATGTGATACACCAGCGATAAATTCTTTTCTTGTATTTTCTAATTGTTTTTCTTTTTCTATGTCTCGCTGAAGTTGATTAATATGTGAATGTAGTGTATTAGATAATGTATTAATATTAGACGATAAGGCACCAATTTCATCCTTCGATGTAATTGGAATCTTTTCTGAAAAGTCTAAGTTTGCCATCTTTTTTGTTGTATTGTTTATACGTAATAAAGGTTTTGCAATTCCTTTTGAATAATAAAATGAAGAGAACAAGACAAGTATCAATACAAATACAATAATATACATGTAATAATCTTGTATCATTTGAACAGCTTCATCAACAGGCTGTAAAGATGTCATAACAAAAATATATGTCGTTGTTCGATCGTTTTCATTTATCGGCTCAATTAATAGTTTATATTTTATATCATTTTGCATATAGTCAAGAATTTTTGTAGAATTACTCCTCATATCGTTCTTTTCATTAAATAATAAATTTACTTGGAAAGCTTTGATTCTTTCCATAAAAAGACGATTTGTATAATTAATATTAGATGATAAATTTTCTTCCGGAATTTGCACTTTTTGAAGGGTTCCAGAAATAAATGTTTTTGAAGATGCCAAGTTTATATCTTGATCATCGATTTCATTTAGTTTTTTATCAATTTGTTTATTTTCCCACGTTTCATCTCCAGTATTCAAAGATAATCTATACGGAATCAAAGTATACTCTTTTTTTAATCCAGAAATAAAAACACGCTTTCCTAAAGTTAGGTCGAATTTTCCATCGGTAGTATCCTCTATATCTATAAGAGTATCTAAAGGAATTCTAATCATCCGATGTCTAAATTCCTTATCCTCAGAGTAATCTGCTTTTACTTCAATATAAAAATCATTCACGTTCTTTAAATTTCCATTACTACCCAATAATGCAATATACGCGCTATTCTCTTTGTAAAAATCTTGAGTAAGTTTTTGAATAAATTGTAGATTTCCTTGCTTATTTAAGTACTCTTTCTTAAATGATTGCATACTTGTTTTTATTTCATTTATCTTCTGATTTGCATAATACTGTTTAAAAAATATGGTTTGTCCAATAAAAATAGTTGCTAAAATCAACATGCATAAAGCTGTTGTTAATACAAATAATTTTAAAACAATTCCTTTTTTCATATGTCTCCCTCAAATTTATATCCAGCTCTTACCACTGTTACAATATGATTTGCCTTTTTTCCCAATTTATGACGTAAATTTCGAATATGACTATTGATGGTGCGATCATCCCCAGCAAATTCATAACCCCCTATTTTAGTGATCAGTTGTTCTCCCGTAATAACAATCCCCTGATTTCGCATTAAATATATTAATATTTGAAACTCCGTGTGTGTCAAACTTATAGCTCCCTTATCCACAGTTACGGTACGTGAAGGGAAATGTATATAAATACTACTAATCATTAATGTATCTTCATTAGTTACGCTAATGAGGGAGGAGTATCGACTTTCAATTAATCGCTTTGCTCTTGCTAAGAAAATTGGTGGACTGTATGACTTTGTAACATAATTATCCACTCCTAGTTCAAATCCAAGCAATGTATCATCTTCATCCACACGAGCTGTAAGCATAATACTTGGCACATTAGATGTCTTACGAATCCGTCTACAAACTGACCAATCATCTAATTCTGGTAACATAATATCTAGAATGATTAAATGTACCTCATGTTCTTTAAATATAGATAATGCTTCTTTTCCATCTGTTGCCTCTAGTACCTCATATCCCTCATTTAATAAATAATCTTTCATGATTTCACGTAAAATATCTTCATCTTCCACAATCAAAATTTTTCTTTGCATGTTATATATCCCTCATAATTTAGAAGATTTTTATAGAATACATAATTCTAATATATTTTAGTTAATAAAAAAAATTTTACTATTTCTATTACTAATAAATTTAGCACAGGCATATACAGAGAATAAGAATACCATACTGATGTAAAGATAAAATGCAGAGAAGTTTATAAAATCTATTTTAATAGGTGGGACATTCCCAAGTACAAAATTTTTATTAACTTGTAACAAAAAAGCTCATTTTTTCGTTTTGGGGGCGTTTATTTTTCTTAAGTTGATGGGCATGTGGCGGTACCGCATAAAGGAGTTTAAAAGAAAAAGTGGATATGAGATTACTATGGTTCACTATATCAAAAAAGAAAATTGTACATTTAGACAAATTTCAGTCAATCCCTGTACGTTAAGGAATTGGTTTTTATTTTTGAATTATACTTGAAAATAAAATTCACTAATAAAATTTCATCCATTACAAATTCATTATGCTACGTTTTTCTATCTAAATCTTTTAAAAAAATGACAAACCTTCAACCTTACAAAAGTGTAATGTTTTTTTCATTGACTATTTTTATTAATTGTAACTATAATGGTTACACATCGCTGGTATATATTCATTCACCAACGTGCAAAACTATTTTAAGGAGTAAATTTTAATGAAGAATAAACTTATAGCGGCAGGAATTATTACAGGAACATTGTTGGCATTTCCATCTGGTATTTTTGCAGATTCAATTTCTAAAGTAACGAATTTGTCCCAAAATAGTATAGAATCAACCAAACAAGGTGAAAACTTTGTAGTTGGTGTAATAACAGATGCGGATCATTACTATGCATCCGTTGAATATAAAGATTCTGAAGGAAAGAAACAAATAGTAGATATAGATTTTCCAAATGCAGATAATTCGAATTTAAAAACAGGTGACACAGTCAAAGTTACGAATAAAGATAAATGGCAACATAAAAAGATTGGTATGCACGATGTAACCATTGCATCTGCAGATTCAATTTCTAAAGTAAAACAATCAATTGTACAAACTGATAAACCTCAAAACAATACTACTCAACCCTTTATTGAAAAAAATAATAAGCGAACAGGTAAAGTAATTGAAAAGGGATCTAATTATTTAATGGTTAAACAGGGTGATGTAACAATTAAAACCAATGTACGTAAGAAGGTGTTAGAAAAGATAAATATTGGAGATACAGTCAATATCTATGCCGAAAACTTTACGGGTTCTAATCTACCAATTAAAGAACACACTTTATATGCACAACGTTCTATTGTCCAAAAAGTAGGGGAACCTATAGATTCAAACTACATAAAATTCACAGGAGAAGTTGTGAGTAAGAATGGAAACTATCTTGTAGTGTCTAATGGCAAGATTAAAATGTCAGCTAGAACATCATCCAAAGTAATACAAGAGATTAATATTGGAGATACAGTCAATATCTATACTACAACCGTTGTAGGGGGAATGATTGGAAGCAGTGATGCTGGTTCAGCTGTTATTGAAAAATAACTTTTAATTATTAAAAATAAAATATAAATACCTACAAAAAAGGAATCTGTATTGGATTCCTTTTTTGTATTCGTAAAGATGCTCTTCGCATCTCCTAAAAAACATATATTTTTTGAAACGAAGGTTCTTTATAGACTTCATTTCTCCACAAAAACCGAATGTAAACTTTTACCCAAAATGCAGCCTGCCAAAACATAAAAAAATAGCCCTTCCCCGGAACCTTTTTGGTCAGGTGAAGGGCTATTTTTCTAATTTCTATCATTATTTATTATTTTCATTTGCTAAAATCTATATAGATGTCAGAGTGTCCTTTTTATTCTTTTAAAAGTCGGTTATCTTGTTTAAAATAGCTTCAATATCAGTTTGTTTGATTATATTATTATCTCTACACTCAACTCTGATTCAGTTATTTATGTAGCAGAAACAGCTTCTAATAAAACAAATTATATTTATCTTATTTTATTTACAAATTTATTTTTACTAATATGCAAAGCAAATAATATTTTTCCTTATTCGTTTTAATATTTATCATAGTGTGAATTGGCTTTCATCATTCCTTCGTTAACGGAGATTATATCTTTAAACGCTTGCTGTTTTTCTTGAATATGCTCTGCAACTTTCATAATTATGGGCATAACTTGTTTTATTATTTGTTCTCTTTTATTTTCTTCCAAAGATACAAGCCAGTAATTGAATTGTTCTTGTTTCTTTTGAAATTCTTCTTCTGATATTTTTAAATCACCTAGTTCATAAATAGAACTTACAAATTCTTTATAGATTTTCTTATCCATTCAACCCCTCCTTCATAAAGAAAACTTAATATTTGAATTTAATTATATTAAAATCATCCTCAAAATTTGATTTATTCTCTTCTCTATCTCATCCATGATCTCATTGTATTCATTTGAATATTAAGTAGTTCGTATGCGATTCCTAATCTTTGATATTTATGAACATTTTCATCCTGTTTTTGGCTATTATAGTAGTCAATATAGTGAAACTCTTTATTTAAATCATTTAAACGTGAGTCGATGCTTTTAATTCTTTCACTAATAATACTATCATGATCAAAAAGTTCTTCAAATGATTTTCCAATCGTATGTCCTAATCCATTGGAACTGAAAAAAAATTGTTTTGCTGCCTCTGGCTGTTCTTCCAAAGCTTTTGTCAATTTCTTATCATCTATTACCATTGTTCCGTCATCTTTGAATTGAATACCATAAGTAGATAAGGTATTACCATCTTGCGTAAATCCGACTACATTCCGCATTTCTCGATAAATATCATTCATTATTGCATGCCCATTTAAAACTCCCATCGGTCCCGTAAAATCTTCAAAGGACGAAGCAACTTGATTATAATCTGTGACCATTTTTTTTATTAGTTTAGTGGCATCTGACACACCAGAATTACTTACTGTGAATTTTAATTCACTACTCTTGACATTTTTATTCTTTGTACTTACTTCCGTTTCTTTTAGTAATTCAATCTCTACACCAGGAAGTGGCGTAATTGTGTTACTAGTGCTTGAACCTTCAATCCCATTAAGGCTATATTTTGCATCTTTCGCTGTATTAATGGTATTGAGTACATATTTCTCTTTTTCATTACCAGATTCATCTATTTGGTCTGTTTTTATTTTTGTATAAAACATCTTCTTAAATAAATCTGATGTCCCATCTTTTAATTCAATTTTATTATCTTCACCAACTTTTTTAGCATTCATAAAAATTTTACCGCCGTGTGTATAAGCAGATACCCCATACTCTCCAGCGTTTATTCGATTAATTAAATCTTTATATGTCATATCACTTGTTATTGTTAAATCCCTATCTCTAATTTTCAAAGTATCATTTACATTCAATTTTTCATCAATATTAATAGGATTTGAGGCAATTTGGTGATGCTCTGCAAGTTGTTTAACTGTTATATTAAATGTTCCATCAATTGCATCACGATTTGCCTTCACCTTAATATAACCATCTTGTGATGTTGTTACTTTTTTCTCATTGCCTTTAAAAGTAGCTAAATTATTAAGAGTTTGTGTAAAAGAACTAAACTCTGATTTTAAACTTACATATAACTGCTTATCTTTTAAAAGCTCATTTTTTGCATTTGTGTAAGGTTCATTTTTGAAATCAAGTTCTTGTTTTTCTGATTTTCGTATTTTTGGGTTAGATATTACATTACTAGGGATACCCCAAAGATGTGGTCTACCCATAAAACTAGTATATTTCGTTCCAACCATTTCTAAAATCATTCCTTTTCAATTTATTTTTAGATGTATTTCATTGTAATTGTAAATACATCTAAAAATAGATTGATAAAATATAACTTATAATTGTGAAATATCCACACTATTTTTATGTAATGTATGATCATTAGATATTAAATTAGAGCCTAAAAGAATTGGGGTTAGATATGTGGCGTATTTTATATATTTACATTTCAAGATACTTTGTTGTATAGATTATATCTAATAATTAATAAAAACTTAATTTGTTAACTATGTTCCTTTATATTTAATCGATATCCTATTTTACTTACCACTTTAATTGCCCTTCTAACTCCTAACATATCAAATTTTTTATTTACTCGTATAATATTTTTATATAAGGTATTTTTACCCAGGTATTCTTCAGTCTACGAAATTGCAGATGATAACTCGTTATGTGCTACAGTACGTGGATATTGCGAAAAAAGGATTTCTATAACAATTCTTTCATTATTTGTTAAATTAACTTGTTTTGTTTTAAAATGGAGCTGTAAACGCTCTGGATAAAATCTAAATCCTTCTATCTCCATAAAACGTTCTAATGGGTTTAAAATATATTCACCATATGTTCGACGCAAATATCTTTTTATTTTTGCCACTATTACCTTGCAATTCAAAGGAGGAATTATACAATCATCCGCACCTCCTTCAATGGCTCGAATTTGTACTTTTTCATTTTTACAATTAGAAATAAATATAATTGGACAAGTAAATCTAGATCGAATTCTCTGTAGCCAGTAAAAACCATCAAGTACAGGTAACTTTTCCCCTAATAATATTAGGTGCGGATGTAAGTTGTTTAAGTACGCCATAACTTTTTCAAAATTATCAACAGTTACTACTTCACAAATATCCTGTTCTAAATAAATTTTTAATGCAGATGTGAAGTTTACATCACCATCAACAATCAAAACCTTATACATATTTTTATTCCTCCTGAGACATGTCCTTCATTAGGACAATATGCTACTTATGATTCCGTCACAATTCTATTTGCTACTACTATACTTTATTGTTTTCTTTCTATTCATCGTTTTTCCGTTCATCTTTTTCTCTCCTTTAAGTATAGAAATCGCATAGGATATAATAAATCGCTTTATCTTATATGTATCTTTCACCATTATTATTGAACTAATAGTACATGCTTTTCAATAAAGCAAAATATTAGATATCATAATAATCATGTAGTTATACCCTTCCTCCATTAAACAATCTTTTATTATGTATTTTTATAACTAGAAAAATACATTTCTAGTTATAAAAAGCTATCCTTACAAAAGGAGATAGATACTACACTAGAAGAATCCATGGCATCTATCTCTTTTCTTTATTTTACATTTAATTTTTCTTTTACTTTTGCAGGTAAATCATCCTTCTCCACTTCTTCCCAGGATTTCACACCTTTTTCTTCAGAATAGTATACGAGAAGAAAAGCATCTTTACGAAGATTCTTTTGTGCAAAAAATTCTAACTTTTTTTCTTTACCTTCTTTATCAAAGCCCACTAATTTATATGTGTAATTTTTCCCCATTATTTTACCGTCTGAAGATTTCGCAACTTCCTCTTTTCCATCTACAGTGATTTGAACATAATATTTCTCTGTTCCAATACGATTTAAATTACAACCAACTAACATACTACTAAATACAGTTAAAATACTTAAAAGTAAAATGATTTTTTTCAATGGATTCACCTCATATTTTTACACTTATATTAATCCCTTACTTTCAATTAAGAAATCCAGAAACATTACATCAACATTACATTTTTGTAAGATAACAATAATCGCATATAATAATTAATTTGCATTATCTTGTCAGGCCCCTCTTATATAGCTTTCAAAGCTGCATATATGTAGAGTTAATATATAATAAATTCTTACTAAATAACCAATGTAAATCTTTTAAACTGATACTTACCAATTTACTACATTTAATTCCTTTTATCTTTTAGATCATTGTCCCAACGCCATCAAGTTACGATATTATAATATCCCCAGAACGAATTTTTTTATATGTTAATCGTTTTTATAGTTTTAGGGTAAATCGTTCATATTAGCTTGATGGGCATGGGGGTGCTCCCCCAATATGTAGAACAACATTTCATAATTATTATATTTGTATTATACAAAATAAAAATACTCTCTTTTTAGCACATTATTCTAAAGTATTGCTACTAAAAATATTTATAATCTCTCCCATTTTTCATAACCGTTCCCTTCATACTTTACAAAAATAACACCATTTATAAAATAGATGAATACAGTAAAAAGATACTATGATTTTTGACGTTTTAGGAGGAGAAGATGAAAGCTGTTATTCTTGCTGGTGGATATGGTACTAGAATTGGGGAAGAAACACATTTAAAACCAAAACCTATGATTGAAATTGGTACAAAACCTATTCTTTGACATATTATGAGCCTCTTCAGTCACTATGGTATTACGGAATTTATTATTTGTTTAGGTTATAAAGGTTATGCAATCAAAGAATTTTTTCTTAATTACAACTTACACACGTCAGATTTCACAATCCAATTATGTGACAACACAATAACTAGCCGTTCACATCATGTAGAACCTTGGAAAGTCACACTTATTGATACAGGACAAAAAACAGAAACTGGTGGACGCATTAAAAGGATACAAAAGTACGTTGGGGACGAAACTTTTTTGCTTACTTATGGCGATGGAGTAAGCGATGTAAATCTACAAGAACTCATCAAATTTCATAAACAACACGGAAAAACAGCTACTGTAACCGCTGTTCAACCTCCCGGTAGATTTGGGTCTCTTATATTAAATGAGCAATCCGTTTTAGCATTTAAAGAAAAGCCTTTAGGCGATGGCGGTTGGGTGAATGGTGGATTCTTTGTTCTAAACCATGAAATTTTCAATTATATTAGCGGTGATACATCTGTTTTTGAAACTGATACTTTAGTTCAGCTAGTAAACAAACAAGAGCTTAATGCATATCAACATACAGGCTTTTGGCATCCTATGGACACACTACGTGACAAGAAAAAATTAATGGAATTATGGGAAAGCAATCATGCTCCATGGAAGGTTTGGTAATATAATATGGTTACTACATCTTTTTGGCATAAAAAAAAGGTATTTATTACCGGGCATACAGGATTTAAAGGAACTTGGCTTACACTTTTTTTAAACTTCTTTAGGTGCAGAAGTAATTGGATACTCTTCTCATCCTCCATCAACTCCATACCTTTTTGAACAGTCTAACGCAGCAAAAGAATGTCATTCTGTAACCGGGGACATTACAGAGTATCCTCCCTTATTAAAAACAATCACGCATTATCAACCAGAAATTATTTTCCATTTAGTTGCTCAGCCGTTAGTTACAACTTCATATAACAATCCTATTGAGACATTTAAAACAAATGTTTTAGGGACTGTTCACGTATTAGAAGCAGCAAAGCACACGGAAAGTGTACGTGTCATTATTAACGTTACAAGTGATAAATGCTATGAAAATAATGGCACTGGAACTCGACCCTTTCATGAAAAGGATCGTCTTGGAGGACATGACCCATACAGCGCCAGTAAAGCTTGTGCAGAACTAGTCGCAACCTCTTATCATAAGTCCTTCTTTAACTCAAACAGTATTTCTATTCCAAAACTGGCTTCCGTAAGAGCTGGTAATGTCATTGGTGGCGGAGATTGGGCAAAAAATCGTCTGTTTCCGGATATTATTCGAGCTTATATCCACATCAATCATTTAAATATTAGAAATCCAGGCGCAATTTGCCCTTGGCAACATGTATTAGATCCTCTAAATGGTTATGTACGATTAGCTGAAAAACTTTGGAAAGATGCCAAATATGCAGCAGCATGGAATTTTGGACCAATCAATCAACCTCATATAACAGTAAATGAATTAATTCAAACAGTAATGAAGCTATGGGATGAAAAATTGACAATACTCAATCCTACTACTAACATTCCTTACGAATCTCTTATTTTAACACTCAATAGTACGAAATCGGTAAAAGAATTAGAATGGGTTCCAAAATTATCAACTAAAAAATCCATCACTTGAATTGTTGACTGGTATCTAAAATATATATCCGGTGAAAACATGGCATGGTTCATGTGACAACAAATCAATGCATTAAAAAAATTATAAAGGGGCAATAAAAATGTCGCATAAAAAATGTCGTTTCTGTCATTCATTACTGACAGATACTTTTTTAAATTTAGGTGTTTCCCCTCTCGCTAATTCATTTGTAGCTCCAGAAAACTTATATAAAATGGAACCTTTCTATCCATTGCATACGTTTGTTTGTAACAATTGCTTACTTGTGCAACTAGATGAATTCGAATCACCACAAAATATTTTTCATGATTATTTATACTTTAGTTCTTATTCATCTAGTTGGCTATTGCATGCGAAACAATACGTAGATATGGCAATTAAACGTTTCAGCTTAACCTCTCATTCGCAAGTTATTGAAATCGCGAGCAATGATGGTTACTTATTACAATACTTTCAACAAGGAAACATTCGTACATTAGGAGTAGAACCAGCAAAAAATGTCGCGGAAGTCGCTATTCAAAAAGGAATTCCTACAAAAATAAGCTTTTTCAGTGATAATTTAGCAAAACAGTTACGAGAGGAAAATCTACAGGCTGATTTAATTGTCGCTAATAACGTATTAGCTCACGTTCCTAACTTACACGATTTTATTGCCGGCTTAAAAACATTATTAAAGCCTGATGGTGTAATCACAATTGAATTCCCACATATATTAAACCTCATATCCTCTAAACAATTTGATACGATCTATCATGAACACTTTTCTTACTTCTCACTTCTATGTATTCAAAAGATTTTATTACACCATAACTTACAAGTTATAGACGTAGAAGAACTTTCTACACATGGCGGCTCCTTACGATTATTTATAAAGCATTTAAATAAAAATATAACAATCAGTTCAAACGTTACGAAATTAATTCAAAAAGAAACAGATCATGAACTGCATAAATTAGATTGCTATCTTCTTTTTTCTAAACAAGTAGAACAATTGAAAATAGATATTCTGAGATTTTTCATTGAGGCAAAATCTTCAAATAAGCAAATTATCGGCTATGGCGCTCCAGCTAAAGGAAATACTCTTTTAAATTTTTGCGGGATTGGAAAAGAATTTCTTCCTTATACAGTAGATAAAAACCCTCATAAGCAAGGTTTTCACTTACCAGGAACTCGCATTCCAGTTAAATCCCCTGATAAAATTAGACAAACAAAACCTGATTATCTTCTCATCTTACCTTGGAATTTAAAAGAAGAAATTATGGAGGAATGCTCCTTCATTCATGAATGGGGCGGGAAATTTTTAATTGTTATTCCGAAAGTAGAAGTGATCGAAGCATGAAGAAGATCCTTGTAACAGGAGGAAATGGCTGGATTGGTAAATACGTAGTAAGTTCATTAATACAAATGGGCTATGAAGTACACGCCACTTATAATAGAAATAAACCTTCTCACATTTTATGTCATTGGCATAAAGTAAACTTACTCAATAATGATGAAGTAAAAAAACTTATTCATCACATTAAAGCATCTCACCTCATTCATTTAGCGTGGGAAGCAGTTCCACCAAAATGTTATGAGTCCATCAATAACTATTATTGGCTACAATCGAGCATCTCATTAATTCAGCAGTTTGTAGCGCATGGTGGTCAGAGAATTGTCGTAGCTGGTACAGGTGCAGAGTACGAATGGATTAACGGTATATTATCTGAAGATTCTTCACTCCTTTCCTATAAAAATCCGTATTCATTATGTAAAAACACTTTACGCTCTTGGCTACAATCTTATTCTGAGCAAACAGGACTCAGCATGTGCTGGGGAAGAATTTTTCATTTATACGGACCTTACGAACATGGCAATCGCCTTATTTCTAATATTATTACTTCATTATTAAAAAATAAGGAGGCTTTATGTACACATGGGAAACAACATCGAGACTTCCTCCATGTAAGCGATGTTGCAGATGCTCTTATTTCATTATTAAACAGTGATGTAATAGGTACTGTAAATGTCGCCTCTGGTCATTCTATTCAAATTAAAGAACTAGCCTCTATTATCGCAAAAAGAATAGGGAAAGAACATTTAATCAAATTAGGTGCTATTCCCTTCCCTAATAATGAACCTTTGTTTGTTGGCACGAATGTTTTACGGTTAAAAAATGAAGTACTTTGGGAACCAAAATACGATATAAATACAGGAATCGAAGCAACTATTTTGTGGTGGAAAACATTTTTTAAGAATTCAAATTAGTACTTTTTGAACTACCCCCACTTTCACTTCGTTTAGAAGTGAGGGATTCCTAAGTAAAGAGTTCTATCGAACTCTAATTGATTAGGCTAACCCCGCAGTCCTTGCGGTTAGAAGCCTTATCGCTTCATTCTTTAGATTGATACTTGCGTTAATATCCCTATCATGGTATGTACGACAAGAAGGACAGTCCCATTCACGTAGGTTTAGATTTTTAACGTCTTTATTTTGATATCCACAACAAGAACATAATTGGCTGGAAGCAAATGTTTTCGATACGACAATGACTTGTTTGCCATACCATTTTGCTTTGTATTCTAACATGGCTCGAAACTGTGACCATGATACCTCACTAATTGCTTTTGCTAACTTATAATTCTTTAACATATTCGATACTTGCAAATCCTCTATACCGATAACATCGTGGTTTTTGATGATTTCAGTTGAAATTTTGTCCAAGTAATCTTTTCTAGCATTTGATATGTATTCATGAATTCTAGCTACCTTTACTCGTTGTTTATTCCAGCGAGAAGATCCTTTCATTCTTCTAGAAAGAACACGCTGTACTTTCGCCAACTTATCTTCTAATGATCGGAAAAACTTCGGATTTTTATAGTGTGTTCCATCTGACAAAATAGCGAAATCTTTTAGTCCTACATCTATTCCAATGTAAGAATGTGTTTTCGGAAGTTCTTGTACTTCTGTTTCAACTAATAGTGACACAAAATATCTACCAGAAGAGTTCCGTCTAACTGTAGCATTTACAATACGCCCCTCTACTTCGCGACTTTTGGCAAATCGAACGAGGCCTAGTTTCGGCAACTTTATTTTGTTCCCTACAACGGCAATGTTTTCATTTGTTTGTTTTGTGGTATAAGATTGTACGTTGTTCTTCTTAGATTTAAAGCGCGGTGCGCTGTTTTGTTTTTTGAAAAAGCGTGTATAAGCATCCGCAAGGTTGCGAACAGACGACTGAATCGCAATACTATCCACTTCTTTTAGCCAAACAAGCTCTTTCTTCATGGCAGGTAGTTTGGCAGAGCATGTACCATAGGTCAAGCCTTTTCCTGTCTCTTTGTATGCTTGATCCCATAAGGATAAGAAATGATTGAATACAAAGCGAGAACACCCAATCGTTTTGTTGATTAGAATTGCTTGTGCTTGATTTGGATAGATACGAAACTTATAGGCTTTATTCATCATTATTTGATTCACCTCCATTTCGGTATATGACTATTATATATCGAACATACATTCTATAGATAGTGGAGTAACACTTTCTGTATGTCGAACAATGAAGATGGCTTCCTGCCATCCCTTGTTCGAAGCCAATTCATCTCCCACCTACTCACTGGGCTGTGACCCTTCAAGCTCCTTGAGGAAGGAGTATTCTTGGCTAAAATGATAAAAAAGCATAGCCATATGCATCACTTAAACGTAGATCTTGTGTACCTGCTGCTAATTCTCTATACCATTTCTCTAATATTTCTCGCGTAATAACATGATGTGTCCCCATTCCTGCAGCTTTACTACCTTCAGAAAGCGTTGAACCAATCTGTAATTTTCTCTTTCGTATCGCATCATTCCAAGGACTAAATCCAAACCATAAAATACAAGCAAGAGGTGGATAATTCGTACATTCATGCGCGGTTAAATGCCTGCCAACCGTATAACTTCCATGTTCATGATTATGAATAAATCTGCCTCTTCTCCATAATCTCCAATTTTCTGGTAAGTAGCCATGAAATCGTTGTTTCATTAATGGTATTGTATATATCAGTTCTGAATAATTATAGTTTGGATCTTCTACCATTATAAGACCTTCTATCCAGTACATCCTTCCTCCTAAATTAGTAAGAGACTGCCAGAATGTTTCTTTATCTTGCACACAAAGAAACTCAGTCGTATTTAAAATCATCTTCCATCCTTCCACCTCTTGTTCAACTTCCATCACTTCACGATCAGTTGCTAACGCGTCGAATTCTGGGTTTGCTGAATTTCGAACTTCCCAATGCGGCGCAAATTGTTTGCAAATTTCAACAGAGCGATCTGTTGACCCTTTATTAATCAAAATACCGTGATTAAATATTTTCGTATGATGCATGAGCCACCAAGGCAATAAATACTCTTCATTATAAAAATGAGAAATAACAGTTGTAGTAATGAAAATTCCCTTCCTTTCCTCTAGCAATCTATTTCATATAAGTTTTCACCTTACAACTAATATACTATGATGGTAGGTAAGGTTTTGATGTGTATAAGTTCCGATGATGCTGGTGCAAACATGATTTATTAGAAACTTAGAACCCCAATATCCTTAGATTGATAGAACACCATGTATATCAAGCCATAAATCAACATTTGCAATTTGATTACTCATTTTAATCCCACCGATTTACTTTTAAACAATATATCAGAATAATTATATCGAGGTTTTCTCTTCTACATATATATATAAGTTTTGTATATTATGGAAGAGTAATTAAAAGACTTACTCTTTGCTATTGAGGGCAGAGTCTGAGAGCCATATCGGGCTCTTCTTTGTTTATAATGATCTGTGTGCTACATAACGATTTTATTTAAAAGTTGCACAGCTATAAAAAACATAAATACAATATCATGTACAACTTTTTTTCTATAGATTTTAAAGAAAAAGTTATCTTTTTTTTCGTTATAGGGAATTTTTATTTTTCAACATGATAGACATGGATCCCGCCACACTACCCTCAACTTAAATATTTAGTCTATTCTTAAAGTTAAAAGCACATTACTATTCTTTTATATTAATGAGAAAGAGTGATGTATTTTTTTTTTGCACCAGAACCATTTATTTTCTTACATAGTATTTAGCAAATAATATACGAGTATGCACTTCGTAGAAATAAAGATTTTTAATTAAAAAAGAGTTATTTAATAGATATGTGTTAATTAATAGAAAACGGAAAAAAATGTACATAAAGAAATCCAAAAGTAAAAAGACTTACCTCTTTCTAGAGTCTTTTTATTTGTTACTAATAATAATGCGTTATGCTAAACAGTGATAAATAAAACATATAAGAAAAGTAAGCATGTTACATAAATAAATTTATTTGGAGGGTATAAAAGTCTAATCATAGATTTTTTATTTTCATACATATATAATAGTTTAATTTTTCTAGGGATGTCTTATCTAGCTTAATGTACAAAAAAAGAATTCTCACTAATTTATATCAAGAAGAGAGGTGATTTTTTGATTACTAATCTAATTATTAATGGTGGATTTGAGAACGGAACACTTATACCGTTTTTGACAGTGAATGCTTCTATTGATGGTACACATAGTCATACTGGCCTTTTCAGTGCGAATCTTTTTGGCGGAATAGGGAATGCTGTTATTGTTCAAGAGGTACCTGTTTCCTCAAATCAAAGTTATGAACTATTCGCTTCTCTTGCTAAAGTTGGAGCAGCTGCAAGCCCTACTATCTCGATTACTATTGCTTATTATGCAGGGGCAGTTATTCCAGCAAATTTTTTAGGATATGGTCTGTCTGTTATAATTCCATCAGATCGTCTTCCAGATAACAGTCAAAATACCTGGTTGAAAGTCTATCAAACTACTTCTTTAGCACCACCAACAGCTACCCAAGCCCTTGTATCTATTTTTAAGTTAGGGCAGATTGGAAGTCCCAATGTGGTTGTGGATGATATATCATTACTAGCATCGGAGCAATCAGGTGCAACTGGTCCTACCGGTGCAACTGGTCCTACTGGAGATACTGGTCCTACTGGAGATACCGGTCCTACTGGAGATACTGGTCCTACTGGAGATACCGGTCCTACTGGAGATACTGGTCCTACTGGAGATACCGGTCCTACTGGAGATACCGGTCCTACTGGAGATACCGGTCCTACTGGAGATACTGGTCCTACTGGAGATACCGGTCCTACTGGAGATACCGGTCCTACTGGAGATACCGGTCCTACTGGAGATACTGGTCCTACTGGAGATACCGGTCCTACTGGAGATACCGGTCCTACTGGAGATACCGGTCCTACTGGAGATACTGGTCCTACTGGAGATACCGGTCCTACTGGAGATACCGGTCCTACTGGAGATACCGGTCCTACTGGAGATACTGGTCCTACTGGAGATACCGGTCCTACTGGAGATACCGGTCCTACTGGAGATACCGGTCCTACTGGAGATACTGGTCCTACTGGAGATACCGGTCCTACTGGAGATACCGGTCCTACTGGAGATACTGGTCCTACTGGAGATACTGGTCCTACCGGTGCAACTGGTCCTACTGGAGATACCGGTCCTACTGGAGATACTGGTCCTACTGGAGATACCGGTCCTACTGGAGATACTGGTCCTACTGGAGATACCGGTCCTACT
>NZ_JBMOWC010000041.1:0-15248 GCF_049310765.1 Bacillus sp. PSXD-155
CTGGTCCTACTGGAGATACTGGTCCTACCGGTGCAACTGGTCCTACTGGAGATACCGGTCCTACTGGAGATACTGGTCCTACTGGAGATACCGGTCCTACTGGAGATACTGGTCCTACTGGAGATACCGGTCCTACTGGAGATACTGGTCCTACTGGAGATACCGGTCCTACCGGTGCAACTGGTCCTACTGGAGATACCGGTCCTACTGGAGATACTGGTCCTACTGGAGATACCGGTCCTACTGGAGATACTGGTCCTACCGGTGCAACTGGTCCTACTGGAGATACCGGTCCTACTGGAGATACTGGTCCTACTGGTGCAACTGGTCCTACTGGAGATACTGGTCCTACTGGAGATACCGGTCCTACTGGAGATACTGGTCCTACTGGAGATACTGGTCCTACTGGTGCAACTGGTCCTACTGGAGATACTGGTCCTACTGGACCGTGATTAACAGCCGTCAATCGTATTTATGTAGCAACTACTAATGATGATACTGTATCTGTGATTGATGGTGTAACAAATAGTGTGATCGCTACAATTCCATTCGGAAATGAGCCAGGAAGAATATGAGTCAATTCAACACTTCAAATTCGAAATAACAGCTCCTTTACCAACCAAAATATTGTAACCTGTGCTAGCGGTGTAAATGCTATAGAATTAACCATCCCTAAATTAAACTAATAAAAATAACCCTTCGAATACAGTTTTTATTACCCCATAAATGAAAAACCGTACTGTTCTTTTACTCAAACAGTACGGTTTCTCTTTTATTCTTCATATATTTACTCCATACCTTACTTAACTCTATATTCCGCCACTTGACTACCTTACTATCAATAGTTTCAATTTCATATTCACTGTCAACCATTAATTTAATTAACTTCCCAATCTTTAATTCTAGGATTTGTATAAAGAATATTTCCCGTCTAATACATCCATTTTATTATCCATCATTCCAGACCCTTGAAATTCCCACAAATATTTTTAAATCTCAATATCCATTATAACTTCTAAAGAAAACTTTTTAGGTCAAGTAGCATATCATACTAGATAAGGATATATTTCACAAAAATTTAAAAGGAGGACTCTTTATTAATACAACTTTAATTTCTCATTTTTATAACGAAGAGTATCTGCTTCCGTGGTGGTTAATGCACCACACAAAACTATTTGATCATGGCATTCTTATTAATCGTGGGTCTACTGATCGTTCGGTTGAAATATGTAAATTATTTGCACCTCATTGGGAAATCCGTGATTCAAAAGTATTAGAATTTGATGCCGTATTAGTTGATCAAGAAGTAATGAACATAGAAAAAGAAATTACGGGATGGAAAATGGTGTTAAATACCACTGAATTCCTTTGCTGTGTTGATAAGGAAGCCTTTTTCTCATCTCTTGCTACTTTAGGGCAAAACATGTATTCCATTAGGACTATTCTGATGGTGGATGACCCTACTCACGGTTATACGAATCCGAGATACGGAATTCCCCTTGTCAAACAGCGTTATCATGGGATGATAATCCAACCTAATCCACCTGCCCCTTACTATGGTGGTAGATTACTCCACAATTATTCGCATGGTAACTATTGGGCAGGGCGGCATTGGTCACCTCACCCATTTATCGTTTACATGTATCCTGCTTTCATTTTAAAATTCTTTTACAGTCCATGGAATACAGCTATGAAAAACCGAAAATTACAAATTGGTCCTACTCTTTCTAAACATAGCATCCAGCATGGCTTAGGCACTCATCACCTGGCAACACTTGATAAATTAGAAAAAAATTATATACACTTTACAACCTCAACTACTGATCTTCGATTAATCCCGGAATATCAAGTTTTATTTCCAGATGTATGTTTTTCTAACTATTAATACATCTAAAAAGAACATTTTGAAACTTTCCATACAGACAAAAGTCACCTCGCCTTTACAAATCATCGTATTACTGGAATTATCCAAATAACGATTTTGTCATAAAACTGCCCCTACCTAAACAACATGCATACAATATCATGTGTATTCTTTTCAATATAAGTTTTGGTCAGAGAGTGCCTTGGAAAGCACTCTTTTTAAATTCCACTTTCATGTGTTCACGATTTTATGAGGTGGACATATATTAACAAGACAAGATATAGATTATATATAGTGGTACACAAAAAACTTTGTAACAGAACTGCTCCAGTGCTATAAAAAACACAAAATTTCCGTTCAGGAGGTACTTTAAAACCTTAGGTTGATGGATGTGGTCGTACCCCACATCCATCAACCTAAGAAAAGCAAATACCCCAAAACGAAAATTTTATATTTCTACAGTTATTTATAAGAATTCAGCTCATTTTTTTGTTTTGGGGAAGAATGTATTTCTTAACTTGATGGCGATGGACGAGATCCCCTCTAGCTGGATTTCTTATTTTTTGTCAGATATTTTAATGTATGTTCTAAACATCTGACAAAATACCATTGACAGTTTATTAATCTATAAAGCATTATTAATAATGAAAATCATTATTGAACTTATCGGGGGACTTACTATGCGTACATATTTAAAGACGACACTTACTTTATTGTCGGCTCTTTTCTTAGTGTTCATAGCTGCTTGTGGTAGCAATGAAGTGTCAAAAGAAAAAACAGAGTCAAAATCAAACAAAGAACAAGGTTATACAGTTAAACATGCTATGGGTGAAACAAAGATCACAAAAAATCCTAAACGCGTTGTTGTTTTAACTAACGAAGGAACAGAAGCGATTTTATCCATGGGAGTAAAGCCTGTTGGTGCTGTGAAATCTTGGCTAGGAGATCCATGGTACGATCATATTAAAAGCGATATGAAAGCCGTGGAAGTTGTAGGGGTTGAACATGAAGTCAACTTAGAGAAAATTGCATCTTTGAAACCTGATTTAATTATTGGTAATAAGGTACGCCAAGAAAAGGTGTACGATAAATTAAGCGCAATTGCTCCAACAGTATTTTCAGATACACTAGGAGGCGATTGGAAGGAAAACTTTAAATTATATGCAAAAGCTTTAAATCGTGAAGAAGAAGGCAACAAAGTATTAAGTAAATTTGATGCACACCTAGAAGCTGTAAAACAAAAATTAGGTGATAAAGTAAATCAAGAAGTTTCTGTTGTCCGTTTCATGGCTGGAGCCTCTCGTATTTATTACACAGATTCTTTTTCAGGAGTTATTTTTGATCAATTAGGCTTTAAACGTGTGAAACAGCAAAAAGAGCTTTTTACTGCTAACAGTAAATTTGGCAACCTAGCTATAGATGTAGGAAAAGAAATGATTCCTAAGATGGATGGAGATGTTCTTTTTTACTTTACATATGCTCCAGAAAATGATCAAAAAGCTTTAGATAAAGCAAAAGAAATGACAAGCGATCCTCTTTGGAAAAATCTAAATGCTGTTAAAAATGGAAATGCACATGAAGTTAGTGATGCAGTTTGGAATACTGCTGGTGGTGTAATTGCAGCTAACAAAATGTTAGATGAACTTGAGAAAATTTTGCTTAGCAAATAAGGTTTCAAATTCTTAATCTTTTTATATTAAGGCCGGGGAGTATAAAAATATTTTCCGGCTTTTACTATTTTTTAATGGAGTAGCACCATACTCCCCATGCCCATCAAGCTAAGATCTTGAAGGTACCCCAAAACGAAAAATTTACTTATCTGCATCAGCTCATTTTATACATCTAGCGGTTTATTCTTTGGTAGTTGTTGTACTTCTGTTTGAATATAAATAAAGTAAGTCCCATTTATCCAAAAACACCCCTGATTTCCATTATGTATAGGAAATTAGGGGTGTTTTTCAGTATATAAAACTTCAACATTATTAATAAGTCTTCTTTTAAAATATAGATGGTTAAACAGATGAAAAACTTCGATTGTTATATTGTCCCTTATTTCTTAAATAAAGGTGCTATTTTATCAATTTGATTTGTCCAAATTCCACCTGTATAATCGTCAGGAAGGCGTTTTATATCTTCAGAATAGCGAGAAACAGAATAATGACTGCGCTAAGTGAAAAGACCACATTACCAATCTGGTCTATGGTCCCTGTGGCCCCAATGACTGGTTCTTCGATGAAGCTGTGCCATGCGTAAGTCAGGAGTGCTCCTGCTGCTAGGGCTAACTCGTGTATATTCCCCCAACCTTTGCGCCGTGACCAATGCAAGAATAAGATCGTCATCACGGCGAACAGTAATATCCAGAAAACGACACCCCCCCAGGCATTGTACTCACGGACAATCATAAATAAACTTGAGGCTATCAGAGAAACTACACCGATTACCCAAGGATTTGGTGCATCTCCTCTTACAAAAGTGCTTGGAACATGGCCAATGCTGACAGCAATGATAAACACTAAGAAAATAGCAATGAGTGTACTGATTAATTGTGTTGGAGTAGCGAGAAAATGTCCTTGTGCATACGAACCATAAAAGGTGAAGATCATTCCAGCTACGAATAACAGGCTAGTTATGAATATTCCAATCTTTCCTAACCAGGGTGTTGTTTTTCGGTTAGGTATAAAGGATTCAATGAGTGCAATAGGCACACTAGTACTCCAAACTGTGTGTAATGTAAGGACGAACAAAGTCCACCAAGCGCTTATCCCTAGTTCCGGGATAGGTGCATTACTCAGAAGATTGGCATTTGCATACGAAGGATTAAAGAGAGATTGTGTGATTAATCCTTCTTCTAAGATTCCATACGCTAACCCCATTAAGATCATTGTGGGCCATCCGTAACCTCTACGCCTGGTAATCTCCCGAATGAGAATCGACCCACAGCCATACATCAACGCAAGAAAAGGCAATGCTGCTATTGCGCTAATTGAAATGTTTCCTAGCAAATACTCTGCAACGAGCGGTGATAAGAAGAATAGCCCGAGTGTTAGAGTAATTCGTCTACCCTTTGTTAGAGGCTTAATGGAAACAGATTTAGAATTTATATCCATCTTGTTATCCACCTTCATAACTTAGTTGTAAATCCGCATTTTCCTGATGCTTCTCCATATACCCTTGTAAAGTGCGCATACGGTTCCCGTCCCTTTTATAATCGTTTCATAATTTAATTGTAATACTGTATCTTATATGTATTTCGAAACTAATGCATCTATACCCCCAATCTATAGAAAGTGTTATCCCTAAGGTACAAAGGTCTTCCCCATATATTAGATAAGAATTGGATGGTGAATAGTTTTTATTTTATATTTTTTTATTAATAAAATTTTCAAAATATGAGTTTGACTTGTTATTAGATTATTATTTTTTATAAAATAGTTTTCTCATTATTCACAATTTTCCCTATACCATTAGATACGTGTTTACTTCTTGTCCTAATCGGGTCAAAAAAGAAGGAATTCTTTTCTTTGCTCTTGAAGAGAAATATGTTCATTTGATTAGATACGAGAATCAGATGTATCATTTTTGCAACATGGAAGGTTATAGAATTATACGGTAAAGAGGAGTATTAATACCAGGGCATTCAATAGTTATGCGCTGATAAGGAGGAAACTAATGAAAAAGATCACTTTTAACGATTTGAACTCACAGGAAACTATGCGCAATCCCATTAAGTTCTATAAAAACCTCATCAAGCAACAAGAGCGTTTCTTTCATATTGATGACTTTTATGGTATGGGAGGAGCATGGGTCGTATTGCAATATGATGATGTTGTTTCTATACTGAAAGACCCGCGTTTTCTCAAAGATTTACGGAAATTCACACCGCCCCATGATAAGCAGAAGTCCATTAAGGAGAATACACCTGTGAGTAAACTGTTTGAATGGATAATGAATATGCCAAATATGCTTACGGTAGATCCTCCTGATCATACGCGCCTACGTCGGCTAGTCTCTAAATCCTTTACACCACGTATGATCGAAGAACTTCGTCCCCGTATTCAGCAAATTTCTGACGAATTAATAGCTGCTGTGCAGAAACAAGGAAAGATGGAAATTATTGCAGACTTTGCTTACCCACTACCCATTATTGTCATTTCAGAGATGCTCGGAATTCCCGCCACTGATCGAAACCAGTTTCGCAAATGGACACAAGAACTCATGAACGCCTCTGTGGACCCTAGTCAGGGGACTGCAGTTACTGCAACACTTGAAAAGTTTATTCATTACATCGAAGTATTGCTGAACGAAAAGCGCCTAAATCCTGGTGACGATTTGATAAGTGCTCTAGTTCAATCAAAAGAGCAAGAAGACAAGTTGAGTAAGAACGAGCTTCTTTCGACAATTTGGTTGCTCATTATTGCTGGACATGAAACGACAGTCAATTTAATCGGTAATGGCGTACTGGCGTTAATTCAACATCCCGAACAAATGGATTTACTAAGGCAGGACCCTTCCCTGCTTCCTTCTGCCATCGACGAGCTATTACGTTTTGCTGGTCCAGTTATGTTTAGTAGCCGTTTTGCTGGTGAAGATATGACAATACATGGAAAGAAGATTCGCAAAGGCGAATTAATTCTGCTCTCTCTGACTGCCGCGAATATTGATCCAAAGGAATTTACTTATCCAGAGGCATTGAATATTTCACGGGAGGAGAATAATCATTTAGCCTTTGGGACTGGTATACATCACTGTTTGGGAGCTCCGCTGGCGCGTCTAGAAGGACAAATTGCATTAGGCACTTTGTTACAGCGGTTTCCTAATCTTCGCCTGGCAATCGAACCGGATCAACTAATTTATAGCCATAGTAAAATTCGTTCTCTCGCAAATCTACCAGTGGTTTTTTAATCTATAATGCGACATTAATAAGGAAACGTGTCGTGCAAATAACTATTTTGTTAAAATTTTTTCACATTTAAACCGGACAAGCATATGTTATTGTATTGAGACCCTCTATGCATAGGAATCTACCTTTCTAATCTAAGAACATTGTTATGTGCGTGCTCTTAGATTTTTTATTATGAAATAACAGTATTATTTTTAATATTATTTCAAAGGATTTATTCTCTCAGAGAGCATAAAAACCACGTATAAATCATTATTCAGAAACAGGCATAATAAAAAGAAGAAAAAACATCCTACAAAATGTTTTTTCTTCTTTAATAATCTGGTTGATCACTACATTTTTTCTAATATTCCTTGTCTCTCATACCACTTAGACATTTTTTCAACTGCATTTGCAGATAGCCGCTTGGTTTCTCTGTTACAAAATCTAGATAATGTAGGTGCCGATATTCTTATTTCTTTTGCTAATTCTCGTATAGACTTATTATCAACTTTGCGTTGTTTAAGTATTTTCTCTCGAACAGCCTCTTCATCAAATCTATTAAGCTCTTCACTATTTTTTTTCGGAGGCATATTAACAACATCCTTAGCCCTTTCAAAATACTCTACAGATGCTTCAGTATTATTTTCTAACTCTAGTGTTTTTTTCTTAGGTAAATTATACATAGACTTAATTAATTCTTCCGGTGGAAGTATAGTAATATTTAAATTCACCCAATAATCTTTAAACCAATTCTTCTTATTAAAACGTTCTTCATCTAATGATACTGTATACTCCCACTTAGAAATTACGTTCTCTTTTTCTAAATCAGTAAGAACATTCTCTAGGTGTTCTCTAATCCGACTCGGTTTCCAAGTGAGCGGGATTGCCATAACAGCTAATAAGCCTTTATCTCCCCCAATGGAGTATGGTCGCTTCAAAGTTGAATATATTTGTCGTATTCTCCATTGCCATGTTAGATAACGAATTAAACGTTTATGATACTTATGTCGATAACTATTATACTCAAGTGCCTTTTTAGATAACAATGCTGTGGTATTATTTGAACCATATAAATAACTTGTTAAAAAACTCCCTGGTTTAATACGGCAAGATTCAATGCCCATATATTCATTTGTTGTATTGTGTCTCCATAATACAACTGAATCCAATACAAATAACCGTTTGACAACTTCTCTCTTTACTTTATATTTTTCATCATGTTCATTTTCTTCATTTAAGACTACTACTTCATTATCATCATTTAAATAAATGAAGATACTTGCTAGTGCTGCAATACGCTTAGCAACCTTTATTTTATCTTCAGGTCTGTAGTACTCTCCTTTACTTACTTTCTTTTTTGGTACATTGCACATATCCAATACTTGCTCATATGAAAATTCTATGAATTCATCTGGGGATTTTGCTTGTGCTAGCCACTGGATGGTAATGGAGTCCAATACATCAGCTGTCAGATCATCCATATTACTCATTACATCATTCACCAAAGTATTCCAACGAGATGCTTCATCATCTTTAATAAGCTTTAAATCTTCATCTTTGTGAGAAGAGAGCTGAGCTATTGCATTACTTTCCTTTGTTTCGATAGGGTAAGATTTTACACCCATACCTGCGTCTTCTTCAAAGTGATTTTTAGAGATTCCATCACGTAATTTAAAATAAACTGCGGAATTATTAACTTCAAAATATTCTTTATCAACTGGTTCATCCGTTTCATCCTCATTTACGTCTCCCTGGATGATTGTTCCATCATTAAACTTATTAGCATTCTTAAACTCGTCTTCTAATACCTTTTCAATAGTTGCATGAATTTCATCTTTATACTCTTTTAACTTAATACCAATTTGTAACGAAGTAATTCCTTCTTCATTCTTTTTACTCAACCATGATACTAATGCCGAAAAAGATGGGGAAACATATTGAGAAGTCACGACCTTAGTATTATCTTTTTCTATATCTGAACTATAGGCAGTCCATTTGTTCCAAACTACTTTATTATTTCCATATAAGGGCTCAGATATTAATAATGCATCCGTAAACAGTTGTGTTAATCTCTCCACATTTTCACTCCTTCCGTAATTTTCTTTCAAACAAACATTTAATCTAATACATATATGTAAACAATTATTTTTTCCACTTTAGTTATATTCAAGCAGTACTGACACGATTTTTCTTTATTTACAACATAAAATAACATTAATTATACATTAGTTTTCCATAGGTCTTCAATCAATCTAATGAATTAAGAGATGAAACACTTTTTACCATATAGTGAACCTTCACTATAAATATGAAACATTTTTATCTAATCGTTCCCATATTCTCATAAAATGTTCATTTGAATAGAATTTATACCGCATATACACTAAATTCTTTACTATTTATTTGAAAGAAATTTGCCATACCCTTAACCTAAACCCGAAAAAATAAGACATCAATTAATTTTATTAATTTAAATACGTAATACAAAAATTTTTCCAATACCTTATAAACCCATAGATATCAACAGTTCACCTTTATTTTAATACATAAAACCTTTAAATTTTAACAAATTGTTTTTACCATATCCTTGACCTAAATACATATATGAAACAGCCATAAACCCTTATGTACCAATGTTTCACCTTATTCCCCCGATAATTTCATTATATATTAAACATGAAACACTTTTGCCATATCCTTGACCTTATAAAAGTCAAAACATGAAACACCTTTTACCATATCCTCGACCTTAAAGCTATTACATTTTCTCCTATAACCCTTTCTATAAAGGGATTTACAGTATCTTTCCCTAATGAACGACCTATGATTAAAACATGAAACACTTTTGCCATATCCTTGACCTAAAATTAGAAACAATTCTCCTTAACCCTCTATATATCAACAATCTTCCCGTGTTTCATTATTGTGTTTATACAATTAGGACATGAAACGTTTTTTACCATATCCTTAACACAAATTTTTTTCCATAGATTCTCCGATCCCTTATAATCATTGGGTTTATAACGTGTTTCATGTTTTAAAAATTCCTCTTAAAGGGGCACGTTTCAACAATTTTCATTTTGCTATAATCAAAATTGGTATATTTTATAGTATTTTGGCATATATTTCTGAATTTGTAGAACGGAGGTGAAAAAGATGGGGAAATCATTTGTAATAAGAAATCAACGTAGCTTAAATGGGGAAACAACCAATGCTGTGCTAGTAACCATAAAATCTTGGCAAAAATTTGTGGAAACATTTGAGGAGAAATACTACAGCTATAAAGATACATATTTAGAAGATATTCTGCAGCACATGACATACGAAGAACGTATTGCTGACGTAGAAGGCTTTGTCGAAAAAGCCAAACCATCTTTTTCACGTCGCGCAATGTCTGCAATTGCAGAAAAAACCGGACGAAAACATAAATTATACGGTATTACGAATGCAGATCTTGAAGTATTCTTGTACCTACATAAAAAATGTTATACAAATGGGGTCATTCCAAATGTAACAATACATATGATGTGGGAAGATTACAAGCAATACAAAGAAGAATTTGCTTATATCCAACATTCTCAATTCTATATTGCTTTAAAGAAATTAAGCTTACATAACATAATCTCTATTGAAAATGGCTTAGATGGCCGATATACAATCAAACTGACTCATTTTATGAATGAGGAAACAGAAAAAGCAAATCCGTACGTATATATTAGTCCTGTTGTATTTACAAAGGATTTCTTTAAGCTATCTGTAGCGGCTAAGAAACTATTCTTAGACATTGCGATGCAACAACATACAGAAACAACATTAAAGCGTTCTTTGGACAAGCAGGACGAAAGAGGAAACAAAACTCACTTTGGCGGGATGTATCGTTTCTTACATAAAAAATATCCACATCAAATTCGTGCGGTTATCGAGGAATTAACAACTGCATTACCATGTACGGGGAATCCCCTATTCAAAATTTGCAAAATGCAAAAAGGTGTAAAGCATACAAAACGATATACGACATTATATCTGTCTATCCATTCAGACTTCTTATGTTCGAAAGAAGCTGGAGAAGAACAACATAGGGATCCATTTACACCAAAAGCTACCTATGCTCGAAAAGCGAAATTTATCGAAGCAGTCCTACAAGAGATGAATATCGGTGAATTGTCTGCAGACATGAATAAATTCATTCATGTATTAAAGCATACTTGTCATCGTCAAATCCGCAGTGTAATTCGTGGACTCCGTGACATGATTGATCGAAAAGAAGGGTATCCAACGAAAATTGTATATACATTGAAGAAACTATTACATCAAACATCTCAATATCAAATTCTCGATACAGCAGCAAAAGAAGGTATCTACCCTCTTATTGCGCAACATATACCAAAAGAGAGAAATAGTGACCGTGAACAAGCTGTCTTTAATTTCGGTTTACATTATTCTATGTACTCTCATCACAACATTAAGAAGATGTTTAAGAATGTGCATGCACTACTGAAGCAGAAGTTTGCGGTACCAGTGACGGAAGAGTCTTATCACCGTAATTATCTAAAATACCAGGAAGAAACGTTATTTAGAAAATATGCATATGATCAGGGTGTTAATCTCCATGCATATATCGCTTTAGAAATTGAAATGCGTGAAAAACTAAAAGTTCGTGGTCATAAAGAACGCACGATTCCAAGTGATGTTCGTGAATGGTTTATCGAGGCAATTGATAAGCTGCCACAAGAAAAACTTCGTGTTATTGAACTACCAAAGCAGTTTAATTTACTAGAGTTTATGCGTATCTTCGAACGTTTAGTACGTGCTGGTGTAACAATAACAGCTCCAGATCAGGTGCTAAACGCAATGGAAATAAAATAATAGTAATGAGCTCTCTATTTTTGAAAAAATCGAAAGTAGAGGGCTATTCGTGTTTGTTTCATTCATACTCCTTTTCTACTACTCTATTTATAAATACAAAATCAGCAGGACTTCATGTAAAATGAAGTCTTTTTTTATGCACTTCTATACAAATTCTCTTCTAGCACTATATAACTCTCCACATAGTGCTAAGGCGTATTCTTCTAATTTAATAAAACCTATCTCATAATACCTACAAAAAATCAAAAATAAAATTTAAAAAATAGTGGATATGAGGACAAATATACTCGATTGTGAATAATATTTCCTCAATACTCTTGATAATAATAGTGTCGTTCATTTTATCTAATAAAAATCATCAATAATAATGTGAGTTATGTGTAAAGAGTGAGTAATGTTAACAAATAGTAGCTTTATTGGGATAAACTGTGGATATTTTTTCGATGAATACTACTCCATTTACCAAAATAATGAAAATTAGCCCTGTTTACATGCTTGAATAAATATAATGTGATTTGTATCAATTTCTTTCCGATTTCATGTAGAAACATATAATTTTCTTTCTGTTTTTTTGTAGAATTGAAAGTCTAATAATCCTTGAATCTACGGAGACATTTTCTACAATTTATGATTTTTTATGTTCTTATATTAAATTTTCCCTTGTGGGAGTAGATCTTTCCCCTATTTTTGATAACCTATAATAGTTTTATCTTTATTTCTTTTTAATATATAAGATATATAATTATAATAGATTTTTAATACAGCTAGTATGATTGTTAATAAGATGTCCGACCTAATTGAAAATATTTGTAAATTACGTTATAATAATGGAAAATAAACATATCATTACCCACATACTAAAGGACAAACCTACGTATCCCTACCAGGGCGAGGTTTGTCCTTTTTTCATTTTAGTAAACAATTCATATTTGGAGGATTAAACATGACTGTACTTAAAGATACGACTTACTTAGATATAGATACCTATAACGAGATTAGATTTTTCAAAGGAATATTTTGGGGATTAGTTTTTGTAATTCCTTTTTGGAGTATTATGATAACCCTATTTATTTTACTTTATAGATAATAATCAACATCTTCAAAATGCAAAGGGTTGTTTGTCCGTTTGCGTTTTGGAGATGGCAGCAACCGTGCGTAGCAAAGGGCGGTAGCAGGTCTTTCACTTATTTTCTGTTATAATAATTCCTAAGAAATTAGGTGATTATAATGAGCGAAAACATTAATTTAGAAGAAACATTAGCAGCCTTTTCTGCTTATTTAACAGAAAAAGGGCGGAAACAATCCACGATTAAACGTTATGCTTACGATACTAAAGACTTTTATAAGTGGTTAAGAGCGAATGAGAAACTTCTACATATCAAATCATGGAGTGAACTTTCTGAAGCGGACTATCAGACGTATTTCTCTGAGTTAGAAGACAAGCGTAAATATTCTCAGAAAACAAGACACAGAATATGGGTGGTTTTAAAGAAGGTACACATGTTTTTAGGTATAGTTAGTCCATTGGATGACATTAATCTCTCTTTAATTCCGGATCAATCACTAAATGATAATGATTTTATTACTGAAATAGAAGAAAAGCTTTTAAAACAAACTGTTCTATCAACAAAGGGGTTAACGGAAAGACAAGCTAAATATCGCCCTCTTATTATGGATAGAAACGTTTGTATTATAACTTTAGTATTAAACTATGGGTTGTCCTTGCAAGAGCTTGTATCGCTTAATATGAGCCATATACAGTTTGCTAGAAATATCTTAATGGTACCTGGGGAAAATGGAACAACTAGGTCTGTCTCTTTAACTATGGAAGATACTCAGCAGCTTTACAAGTATTATACGACTATTCCGGAACCCGTAAGGCCTCGACAACACACAAATAACCCCCTATTTGTAGCATTTGATTTTAATCGAGGTACGTATCGATGGGTGTACGAAAAGGATGCGCCAAAAGCATTGTCTGAAGTTGCTATACAAAAGATGATACGACTTGAAGTGAAACGTGCGGAGTTAAATAGGCGTATTTCTGCACAGCAAATGAGGAACACATTTATTCTCCGTCTTATTAGGCAAGGCTTAACTGAAGATGAGTTGGTAAGCAGGACGGGGTTTAAAACTAAGATATCCTTGAAACGGTATTATCAATACCTGAAAAAAAACACCGTATAAGGTGTTTTTTTCAGGTATTGATTTTAAGAAGAAAAAACATCGCTATATTTTCTGACTTCAGGTAGCTTATGATTAATAATATAGCTTTTCCATTCTTTTAAAGCTTCTTGGGAAAGGTCATTGTAATATTTATATGTATAAGCAACTAAACCAGCAAAACTAGAAATTTGTGAAAAGCCTTTTAAAGTCGAAATATTTACTGTTTCTGAAGTGATAGTTTTTAAATATTCATTATAAAAACTAATTAACATAGAACATTCATTTTCTAAAAAAACATTAGGTATATTTTCCATGCAATCACGCAAAGTATCTACAGCTATTGCAAAGATATCGTCTGTCCCATAATAAAATATATTGAGCAAAGCATCTTTTATCGATTCTTTATCAACTATTAAATCTTGATATTCTATCAAAATTAAATAATTATAAAGTGTATTTGCTATGACCCTAACCTTTTCGACATCTTTTGATTTTAAATTGTTCACTATATTTTCCAATTTGTACCCAGTATTGATATTAAGCCTTTCTAAATAAGGGACTAAAGGTAAAAGTAAGTTTGGCCTTTTTTTATCAATTTCTTTAAAAATACCTTTTAATTTCGTATAATCTACATCTCTTAAAGATGTAATAGGGACAATTCCTAAAAAGTTTTTCTCTAAAAATGAAACTAGCCTTTTCAAATAATCTGTCACAGCTAAAGCATCGGGTTCCTTATTTATACTTCTAAGTAGTCCTTCTTTTTGGGATTCCCAATACACATAAAGTTTACTAAGCCATTTTATATATAATTCAGCGTTAAGAGTATGGGAGTGTTTGTAGATTGAGAATGCATAAGATAGTTTATTAAAGTAATTATAAAATGCAGTAGTATTAAAATAACTTTGATCAACAGGATCATAAAAGATAGGAATTTCATTATCAAGAAAAATTGATATTTCCTCTTCACTAAGTCCTAAGCGTGAATTTATAATTTCATTGAAAATTTCTTCATAGATGAAATCGCTCTTTCCTAGACGTCTATTACTTGGGAGCCCTTGGAGAAGTTCAATAAATATACTTTGATTTGTTACAGTTAGACTACCTGTTCTTTGAAGAAAGGTCATTCTAATTAATGCTCCCTCTCGTATACTTTGATCCTCACTACTCCCTAATTGATTTAACAGTTTTAAAACTATATTTTCAGATACTTTTAAGTTAGAAATATAGTTTTGATTAGGAACGTCAACTAAGAATGGATCAAAGAAATTACTTGTATACATATATTCCTCTGGGTGCCATTGACTATGTATATCTGTTTCTATTAATTGTTTATAAAATATTTTTTTCTCTTTTTGATTCTTATCAAATAGTGCTCTTCTTATGAAATTTTTTAAGAACTTATGGTACTTTATATAATTTATTTTATTATCCATAAAGTTAATAACTTTTAAATCTATATCCAATTTTCTA
>NZ_JBMOWC010000042.1:0-40346 GCF_049310765.1 Bacillus sp. PSXD-155
AACATATGCGTAATACGATGACGGCTCACATGCTTTCTTTTGTGAATCGTAGACATATTCATATTCCGAAATTAAATACGGCACTTCAGGATGTTTTAAATCAATATAATACATTTAGTCTACCAAAACTATGGGGAACGGGAAAAGTAGCTTCAGCTGATGGAACGAAACATGATATGTATATAGAAAATTTAGTATCAGAATACCACATCCGTTATGGCGGATATGGAGGACTTGCCTATCATCATGTTGCGGATAATTATATCGCCCTTTTTAGTCATTTTATCCCCTGTGGTGTTTGGGAAGCGGTATATATTATTGATGGGCTATTAAAAAATAAATCTGATATTCAACCCGATACTCTTCATGCGGATACACAAGGACAATCGACACCTGTATTTGCCTTATCCTATCTATTAGGAATTCATCTTATGCCTAGAATTCGCAATTGGAAAGATTTAAAATTTTTCCGTCCAGATAAGCATACAAACTACAAACATATAGACCCTTTATTTAAAGATGTAATTGATTGGAGAGTGATTGAAACACATTGGAAAGACTTATTCCAAGTGGTTGTTTCAATTAAAAAGGGAAAAATTTTACCTTCGACGCTTCTTAGAAAATTAAGTAGTAACAGTAAGAAAAATCGATTATATCAAGCATTTCGAGAGCTTGGAAGAGTGATTCGAACAATCTTTCTTCTTCAATATATTTCAGATATGAAATTACGTGAACAAATTACAGCTAGTACGAATAAAGTAGAAGCCTATAATGGTTTTTCAAAATGGTTGTTTTTTGGTGGCGATGGTATTATTACGGAAAACGATCCAATTGAACAGGAAAAACGTATTAAATACAACGATTTAATCACCAATTCCGTAATTTTTCAAAATGTAGTGGATATCACTATGATTTTATGGCAACTAAAAAAAGAAGGTTATCGCTTTGCACGCCAAGATTTAGAAACGCTAAGTCCTTATATGACTAGACATATAAAACGCTTTGGGGATTATGTAATTGATTTAAAGAAAGTTCCTCAACCAATAGAAGAAACGATCCCTATATAAGCTCAATAGGTCATAGTTGGAAATAAAAGTAAGCCTATGACCTATTTTTACACGTATCTCGGCTGTACCCCTAATACCTCATAAAGCTTATTTTTAGTTTCATCCATTACGTCAAAAATGGTTAACTGCTCCATTATTAACAGCTCCTCATTGCGTAAATTTACTAAACTAACTCTAAGGACAAGATTGTTTCATTATGCTCATTGGTATGCACATTAAACTGTTTTCCTGTAGCTTCTAATGCACTAAAAAGCATTCTTTTATATCCTTGATCCATAAAATCTACACTGATTTGACCATGATTCATAATAAATTGAAGATCAGCCATCATCTTTTTAACTTTCCGTTCCATATAATAACCTCCTCAACAAAGTTATATAACTTATATAACTATTCTATAACTCATTTTTCCAGTTGTCAATATAAGTTATATAACTTATAATTATTTTTATAGAGGAGGTTGTAATATGGCTGTTAATAAAGACAAGTACACTCAAATTTTAGTTACTTTTACAAAAGAACAAGTAGAACAAATAGAAAATTATTGGCATGAAAATAAGCTGAAGAACCGAAACGAAGCAATTCGTCAGATCGTAGACAAAGGGTTAAGTCGTAAATAATGGCTACCCTTTTTATTTTTCCTAAAAAACCTAAAAACGCATATAAATTCCCTATCTCCCTTTACATGCGTTTTTATAACGAATACGACTTATTATATTAACAACTCCATCAAAATCCCATACAAGCAAATCTGAAGGGTCATTTTTTAGTAAAACTGATTTTTTTCATGTATTCTTTAAGCAAATAAAAAAAGAGCCGGATTTTCATCACAGCTCATGTATTGATTGGTTCTGTATGTGTACATGTAGGATATTGAGAACAACCAAAAAACTTATTTCCTGTTTTATTTGAATTACGAACGACTAAATCATGTTTACATGTTGGGCATTTCCGTTCTGCAGGTTTTACCCCTTGATACACATCTTCAGCCGAATATTCGGGATTGATTTTATTAATCAATTTCTGAAGTTCTACACGATCTATTAGTTTTACATTGCAAGCTTCCGCTAATTCTTTCGCTTGCCTTGTATACACGCTGTTCGTTACAACCCAGCCTTCATTTGCCTTGTAATAGGCTTGTGCTGCATATATCTCTTGTACGGCACTAATGCCGACTCTATTTTTCATCCCGTAGCGTTTTGCCTGGATGACAATACGATTTTTCCCCTTCAATACCAGATCCGCTCCGAAATCATTTGACTGTTTTGTAACTGTTGGGGAATAACCCAACTCTCGAAAGAGAGCTTTTAGGTATACTTCGAATTGATGTCCGTCCATTTTGTCTATATAACGAATACCGGACTTAGCCATTCGCTTTAATATTCTTCGCTCCTGGAACTTCCGGTACATAAATTTACAAATACGAAAAAGAACATAAAGGATAAAACCATACAATAAAATTTGTAATATGTTTGGCATTTCTGGTAGATTAGACACTTCGCTCCACCTCTTTAATTGGTTTCATTTTCTTTGATTGGGCTGTTTCTTTTCCCTGTTGCTCACTCACTTGTTTCTTCCGGACATCGTTCCAATCCTTTTCATTCGTTGGGATATCCTCTTTAAGATCGACAAAGCATTTCATTGTCTGAATGAAGTCTTTCCCGGCTTTATCATTATCAACTGCCATTATGACTTCTTTAATATCGTGCCCTTCTTTTTTCGCATCCATTAAAGATTGAATTACTGTTTTTGACTTCAATCCATGCATAGAAACTAGGCGAGCGTTTTGTATCTTATTTTGCTTGATACTCCAATGAGATAACATATCAATCGGATCTTCATAAAAATAAATCTTATCCGGTTTACCTACATCAACCGTAAAACCGGCATTGATTTTTTCATAATTCGGGACAATTTGCTTAAAGCTTCCTCTTTTATTCTCCATTTTGACTGTACCTTGACGGTTCATTCCAATGACTTGCCCTTTGCCTCCTACTTCTCTCCATTTGAACACCACATTATTTTTCTTATCCTGGGCAATGAGATCCTTTTTAATCAGCCAATTCACCAAGCGAGGATCTATTTTCCTTTCATGAATTAGATATTCTTTTATCTCTGTTTGCTTATTTACTTCCAGGTGTTTTGGATAACTAAAAGGCTGCTGCTCTTTTTTTCGCTCCTCTTCAGCTTTTGAACGATCAAACTCTTTGTAGTCCCCCTTCTGAATGTCCATCACAGCTTGTGGGAATGTCATGTCATAGTACATCATGGCAAAGCTAATCGCTCCATATCCTTTTTCCCCTCGGCTATTCCAGGCGTACTGATTGCCTTTAATGATGAGACTATCATGCTCCGTATGACGATAATAGTTACCTTCTTTCTTAAATGTTTCTCCTTTTGCTTCCAGATATGAAATCAAGTCAACTTTTCTTGCTTTCATCGCATCCTCCGCACTGACATATGCCATTACGGAATCCCCCCTTTACTCTATAAAATGAAATAAAAAAGAGGACTATTCCGTTTCCTAGTCCTCTTTTACATACATTCAATTTTTATTTGCCGAATAAGAATTTTAATCGCTTCTCCTGTACGCTGTACGATAAACGAGCGTCAAATTTTTTCCCGTTTTTGTTCGAGATAAAGCCTTTGATCTGATCCGTTACATTCTTTTCTAATAACTTTTTCACATGGTTACTACTTAAATTTTTACCAGAGAATGTACCAAAAATAATGAAGTCACAGCCTTTTTTGTACTTCTCACATAAGTAGTTACTTTTCCCTACAAGAACCCTACTCTTACACAATGGACATTTACCAATGGTACGATCTTCAGTCGTTGGAAAACGGAATTTCAAACTTCCGTCCGCTTCCATATAGATAGCTGCTGTAAATTCTCCCTTTTCTCCTTGAAAACCGTTGATAAAATCCGTTGTTTTATAATGAAGTAGCTTCTTCATTTGATTACCAGGGATTGCTTTCCCTTTCATTTTGGCTGGTAACATAAAATCACATCCGTTTTTATGCTCCGTGCATCCATAAAACGTTTTACGATGAAGCATATCCCCTTTTTTACATTTTGGACATTTACCAAATGACAGCTCCTCTTGTGTTGGGAACTGAAATTTAACTTTCCCTTCATGTAACACAAGATAAGCGGAAAACTCCTTCTCATTGGACTTAAATCCTTTTAAAAGGTCGGTTTTCTTATCCTCAAACAGCTTTTTCGCTTGCGCTTCCGGAATCGCTTTTTCTTTAATTTTTTTCGGTAAGGAGATTTCACATTCCGGATAATTACTGCATCCGTAAAAATTTCCTTTATGAAGGATTTTTCCCTTTATACAAGGGCATTTACACACTTCAATTTGCTGATTCCAAGTATTAATAATGCTATCCGACACTTTATCATCCATTGCGCCTAATTGTTCCACCGTATCTTTTACAAACGTATTTGTTTTTTCCACAAATTCTTCATAATTCATTTCATTTTTTTCGATCATGTAAATCATCCCTTCCATTTCAGCCGTATAAGCTGGATTTTTAATTGCATCTACCGGAAAAGCATCTATAAAAGCACGACCAATAGGTGTAGTTCGAATTTGATTATTGGTGACATCAATATAGCTACGATCTAACAGTTTTGGAATAAACGTTTCTTCCGTTGCGACTGTCCCAATCCGTTTTCCTTTCATAAGTTCTTTCAAATGTTCATCATCTAATTTACGCCCTGCCGTCTCCATAAAGGTTAAAATGGAACTTTCCGTATGAAAGGCTGGTTTCTTTGTTCGAGACTCAATCAAGTCATACTGAACGATTCTGAAAGAATCTCCTTCTCGTAAAATAGGTATCTGAAATGCTTCAACTGATCCCTCTTCTATATCCTCTTGAAACACACTTAGAAACCCTTTCTCTTGTAGGATCTTTTCTTTTGTACTGTATGCGTTAGCCTCTTGATCTATAAAATGTACTTCTCTTACCAGGTAGATTGCTGGTTTCATAAAATTCCCGATAAATCGTTTTACAATTAAGTCATATAACTGTTTTTCTAATGGATTTCGGTTGGTCCCGACATATGATTTTGTTGTTGGGATGATAGCAAAGTGACTACTTACTAATTCATCATTAAATGTAGTGTTTTTTTTTGTAATAGAAGATGGAATTACTTGTTGTACGAGATTTGCATAGGAGCTTTTTTCTAATGCTGCCATTACTTCTTTCACTCGTTCCACTTGCTCAGTAGGTAAATGCCTAGATGAAGAACGAGGGTACGTAATAAAACCTTCTTCATACAAACTCTGAATATGTTTTTTTGCTGTTTCCGCATTAATTTTCAGTTTCGCGTGAGCATCTTTGTAGATGTCCGTTAAGTTATATAATAATTTTGGTTTCTTTTTTCTCGTACTTTCTTTAAATTCCGTTACAATTACATTCGTTTCTTTCAAGCTTTCTCCAAGCTTTTGTAGTGGTGATGGATCTATCAGTTGCTCTTCTGTTTTCATCACCGGTGATAAACCATTTTCGGTTAGTAGCTTCAAATTGTAATAGGTTTGTTCTTTATAATTTTGAATAGCGACTTCCCTTTGACGGATTTCATTTAAGATACACATTTGAACACGACCAGAAGCCAATAAGAATTGGTTTCTTGCTAGTTTTGATGTACAGCCTCTTGTAACATTAATCCCTAGAATATAATCCAGGTATTGCCTTGCTTTAGCCGATTGTGCAAGTCCATCATAATCTGTTCTTGGTTCTAATCGGTTCAAGGCTCCCTCTAGTTCTGCGGCTTCATAAGAAGAGATAAACAGACGGGATTCTCGCTTGTTCACACCTGCATATTCAACTATTTCACGATAGATAAGCTCACCTTCCTTATCCGCATCACAAGCGTTTGCCACATGATCTACATCGGGACGATTTAACAACTTAACTAATATTTGAATTTGTTCAAGGCTATCCGATTTTTCTTTATATTCTGGCTCTAAAATAATAGGCAAGTGCTCAAATTTAAACTCTTTGTACCTCTCATCCATTTCCTCTGGGTATTTTAGTTCTAATAAATGTCCTCGACACCAACTAATAATGTAATTTTCATTTTCATAGTAGCCATAATATGGCTTACTCCCTGAATACCTTTGTGAGTTTCTAAATCTAGGTGATTTTAATAATTCAACAGCTACCTTCGACTTTTCAGCAATAAACAATGTTTTCCCCATACGTACTACCTCCTATTAATCTGCAATTTCAGTTTCACGCTTCCATTTCTTATTTCTCCGCTTTTTCATCATTCTGTGACCAAATAATAGCAACATGTTCAAAAACACAGCTACAAGGAACATACAGCCCGCAAACAGCCATACATTCATGGCATTCTCTCCTTTCGTTCTATAAATAAGAAAGAGGGCTTTTCCTTTTACCCTCTTTCATTTTTAGATATAAAAAAATCACTCTCCATTATCTCAATTGAGTAACAAAAAATGATTTAATCTGCTTTTCCTGTTATAAAATTTTTCATCTTTCCATTTCCATTGTTTCTCTTTTTCTACCTGATTTCTTTGTAGTTTTCGACTGATCTATATTCCCAGGATCTATTTCCTTATCTTTTTCTTTATCATTCGTTTTTTTTCCATTCAATGGCTGAAACTTTTTATCAAAATCAATTTCCTTTGAAGTTGTAGACTGATTCACTGTTATTCCTTCTTTTCCAAGTTTCTCATCCACCTGGTTTTCTAATTTCACTATATGTTCCTGGCTTACTAGCTCATTATCAATCGAAACATACTTTGTTGTATAATACCGCTCTTCAGCTTTTACACGAGTGACAATACTATCAATATTATCTGGTGTTTCTTCATATTGTGAACGTCTGTATGCTTCGAATTTTCGGCTTAAGTCCTTATCTAATGTAGTTGATTCTTTTTCTTTTGAAGGTTGAATTTGTTGATTTAAAGAGACAATAGGTGCATATCCTTCCTTTTTCATTTCTTTATATAATTCCACTTCTTTTTCATTAAATGAGTAATCTTTTTGTGCCTCCGCTTTATCAACTAAGTGTCCATATCGTTCATCTTTTACCAATTCATCTAGACTCATATTTGCATCCTTTTCATAAACAACAAATGACAAATTTCCTCTCCCATCAAAGATAGAACTTTGAACTTTTTCATATAAATCTGGTTTCAAAATGTTATCTAAGGAGTAATTTTCCCGTTTCCCGTTCTTTTCCATGAGGAAAACAGATAAATCTTCCCGATTTGTTGAATCTTGATTCCATACAGACAAATAATCAATATCTTTCGTAACAGCATCCATCATGTGGATTCTTGCAACTTCTTCTTCATCGTGAACACCGTTTGCTAATACTTCAATTGTTACTAAGTGGTTGGGTGTCTCTTTTGATTTTTCCAATGGATTTTCTTGTACTTTTTCCATCGGTATTTCTTTGTTATTTCTATGGTTTACTACCTCATCTCGTAACGCTTGTTTTACTTCATCCGATAAATGCCTTTTCTCGTTTAATACCTGTTCATACGGTGTCTTATAGTCCCCATCCCCCATATTCATACGATCCATACTCACAAGCTCCATTCTTCCAAAATCCCTATCGACTTCTTTTGGAATGGCAATATGATAACGAGCTTGATCGTAAGGGATGGTTTCACCTCTTTCTCTAGCTTCTTCCCTTGCTTTTTCAATACTTGCAATAACTTCAGCCATTTTTTCATTGGCTTCTCCAAATGGGATCAGTTGATTATTCTTAAAAGTTTCGTTGTCGCTCCATTGAACTAACATAGTTGGACGACTAATTTCATTCTGATTTAGTGCTGCATACTTTTCTTGATTCACCTCGTTAAATGCTTCTATAAATTCTTTATCACTCAATTTCTCTGCACCTTCTACAGGTTCAAACGCATGGTTCCTATCTGCTTGTTCCCTTAACTCTGCAACAGAAACAAGCTCTTGTGTGGTGTTACTTAAACTCATGTATTCCACTAGTAAAATATTTCTTTCACTTTCATTCTGTTCTCTATTTTCATTCTGCTTTTCATTTTCTTTTATTTTAGCCGCTTCATATTTTTCTGTATGAAATAATATAGCGTATCGATCATCTTGTTCTAACTCACTTAAAGGAATAAGCAAATCTTCTTCACGTACAGTAAATGATTGACTTTCGTTTCTATCAAGGAGAGTATCTTTTACTTTTTCATAAACATCTCCTTTAAAAATATGTTCAATATTAGAAACATCCCTTTCACCATTATAAAATTCATCACGGTCTAATACACCCGGATCATAAATTGCCATATGATATACTTCTTTGGTTTCTGCATCCACCATGTGTAATTTTGCAATCTCACCGTCTTTTATATCCTTATCTAGTATTTCAACTGTTACTACATGCTCTTTCCCATTATCAGACACTTGTTTTGACATATTATCTACTCCCTTTTCATTTGTTTTTTCTTTTTCTTTTTCTAACGTATTTTCAATTGTTTCAATAAATTCAATCGAAGTTTCATGTACTTCTTTCAACAACTTGGTTTTATCTTTCATTTCTTTTCCTTGTGTCCAGCTCGCTAAATACCCTAATGAATATTCGCTTGTATCAATCCCAAAATAAGAAGAAACGGCATAAGCTGTCATTTCTGCTTGAAACTCTTTTTCTGGTGCTGTGTAATTCATACGTGTCTCTGCTGTATGAAGTTTGGCATGCGCTAATTCGTGAAGAAGTGTTTTTACATTTTGTAATTCACTGTTTCTAGGGTTCAAGGCAACCTCTTTTGTTAGGGGATAGCTCACACCTTTTGCGACACCCAGTTCCGATTTGGGTGCAATGATTTTCACACCGTTTTTTTTCGCAATGTCTTCCATTCCTTTATACAAACTCTGGTAATCTGTAACGCTCCCTTCTAGCCAACGATTCGGAAAAATACGAGGTAGATCTTCCGCTTTTGCGTTTGTTTGCGACACATCGAACACATGGCCCACAGCAAAATATAAGCGACCTGGTATCACTTCTACGCTTTTAGATTCGATTTGTTTTTTCTCTTCCTCACTTGCTTTAGTTACTGTTTTCCAAGTGCCTTCTTTGTCTTTGAATTTTGCTACAGTCCGGTTTGGAACAAGAATTTTAATTCCTTTCTCACCCTTCTTAACCGGAAATCCTTTTTCTTTCCAAAAAGAAAAGGAACCAACTGCACTGGCTCCCTGGAATTGACTCTGTATTAATGAAATATTAGATGGTGAATAGTGATAAAACTTTGCCATAAACGTTAAATACTCTTTCAAATCTCCCGGTGTACGAAAATAACCTTCTACACTTTTTTCCATCTTTTTTGTTAAAGCTTGCACCGCTTCTTTCTTTTCTTCTGGTGATTTCGTTTGGTACTTTTTCTTATAACTTTTACTCATGATCTTCTCCTACTCTTTCACTTGCTTTTTGTAATTCCTCCATTTCCTCTTCATTCCATCTCTCAGCTGTATCAAAGAAAAGCTCATGAGTTTTCACATTAACTGGAACTAACATATTTTCTTGATTCATGACATGGACTGCAAGTTCTTCCTCTTGTTCTCGTGTAATTTTGATTGTTAGTTCTTCCTCTTTTACAAGTAAAACAAGTTCACCTTCTCCAACCTCTTTAATGACTCCTAATGCGATATCTTCATGAAATAATAACATCCTAATAACCTCCTGTTTTTTTATAAAAAGAAACAATGTAGCTTACGTTACATTGTTCTTTGATGCCTCATGATCTAAACGTTTTTGTCTTGCGTTACTAATCCGTTCGGCTACGACTTCTTTTGCTATCTTCACACTTCCCATCTCTTGTTTATCAGTCGTAATAAGACTATCTACACCCTCTAAAAAGAAATAACCATTTAATAACTCAATTAAAATTTGCGTATTTCTATCCGCACTATTTGCACCAAGACGAATTTTTGTTAGTTCACTTTTCAACACATCATGTAGATTCTTTGATACAATTTCGGAAATATAATTCAATGACCATTCTGTATTTTTTGATGCTTGATGCTCCATACAAATTTTCGATATAGCATCACCAGGATGAGTAATATTATTTTCATCCATGTAGTCTTGAATGTATTGATGGACATTTTCATTCAACGATAACTTCATTCGTATTTTTTTATTCTCCATGATCTAACCCCTCTCATTTTCATATGCATTTTCCCTTTGCATACGCTCATAATACTTTTGATTTTTCCAACTTTCATATTCACTTTTAAAAGCGCCTTCCACTTTTCTCATAGAATACTGAATAGATACATTCTGCTGAAATTTTCGAAATGACTTTGATTTTTTCATGTGATGGATTCTTTTTTGTTCTTTATCATATGCCTTCATTTCTTGTAAAAAGGCGTTCCCCATTCGTTTATACAGGTCACTGATTTTATTCGTTTTATAATTTTCATATTGCTTCTTATCATACTTTCCTTCTCCATATGCTTCTTTAAAAACTTGCACCTCTTTATCTAACTTTTTGAGAAACTGATCGTAATCTTTTTTATGATGATGTTGAATATACCGACTGCTTAATTCATCAATTTGCGGCTTTAATGGTTGAATCGTATTGTAGCTATATTGCCACTGTCTTTTATCACTTGGTAACTGTTTATAGATTTGTAAAAACAATGGCTTCAAATGTTGATTACGCCAATCAAAAACGGAATCTTCTTTTTTCCTTCCCACCATATTGTTTCGAATTTGATCATTAATTTGTTTTTGTTCCTGCTTACGATCTAACAAATTATTTACGACTTTCCCCTTCATCGCATCTAACGTTTTGGGTTTTCTTTTGCCACGTTCTCTCGTTGGAAATGGCTCAACAGTTGCGACATGAATATGAATATTATCCGTATTAAAATGAATGGCTGCCGACCAGATAGAGCTTTTTTCCAGCCCCTCTCTTTTTTGCATTTCTTTCATCGCAAGCCGTGTTACATCCATTAACTTTTTTTCATCCAACGTTTTTGTTTTCTCATCATAAATCCCTTGTTTTTCTAACCAGGGATTATGAAAAGAAATGACATCTTGCCACATGATACTTCCATTCTCATGAGCGGTTTTAAACATTTCCTTTAAGGACTTTTTTTCACTTTCTGTTAAACGATTTGCGTGTTCCGTAAATAGTGCCGAGGTCTTTTCTGAATTCCCCATATAGTCTTGATACGTTTCGAACATTTTCGGATTCAACTTCATTTCACTTTTCGCTTCCTCCCGATCTACATAATCAATATAGTTCTGAAACGCATCGGAACTTGGTAACACAAATTTCGTTTTTAAAACAACACCCGGTGTGACGGAAGATTGAACAGGAACCGCATTACTCATTTTCAACATCCTGCATCATCATTTGAATAAACTCATTCATTTTTTCCATTGCGCTATAACAATCACTCATCATATGGATGTTCTTTTCAATGAGATTTTCTAACTCCATTTCCCTTTTATTTTGCTGCTGAAAAAATGCCAGCATTTCAATTTGAGCTTTCAAAAATTTTTGCCTGGATAATCCTTTCCTTTTTGCGATTTCATCTATTTTCTTTACGGCAATTGGATCTACTTCTCTAATTCTGATTTCCACTTTTCCCTCTCCTTTCTGCAAATCTGGGTAGAGATCAAAAAATAGCGAGAAGAGCATAAGGGGTTTTTGTTCCCACCTAAGGTGTGAAGCTAGGCGGAGCCTAGCAAAACGATGGGAACAAGGAAAGAAGTTGAATGTCCCCATTACGTCCCTATCTTTTTTATTAATGTCTCCATCATGTCCCGTTATTTTTTCTTAACGTCCCTTTCATGTCCCCTTATTTCACCTCAATGTCCCCATTGTGTCCCTATATCTTTTTTCACTTTTTATTAATTTCTTGCTCCTTTTGCTCTAACTTTTTGATCTTATCTCGTGCAATTTTTTGTTCCCCTTTAAACAATTCCACGTTCTTTTCTGATGATTTTATTTTAGATTCTAAGGATGCTATTTTTGATTGTGTTTCCGTTTTTTCTGCTTCAGTTTGGTACTTCATTTCATCTTGTAATTCTTTTACTTTTTCATAAACTGTCTTCGCATTTTCTTCTTCCAGTTTGATTGCTTTCCCATAATTTTTTATCTTTGTTTCGATATCCTTTTTGTCTCTTTCTATAAAATCTAGCTCATATGTTTTTTTATCTTCAGCTATCAATTCGTCATTTGCTTTTGTTTTTCTTTGATCGGTAAAAATCGTCTGAACTAATTTATTCGGACTTTTTGTTACTGCATTTTCTTCTTCATATTCGTTAACATCTTGTGTGAATTTACGAATATCCATTTGTTCTTTTTCACCATTTTTATTGTAAATATCGAAGGCTAACGCTCCCCAATTTGGAGATAAGTCTTTTACTTCTACAACGTATTTTCCGTTCTCCTCATACAATACTTTGACAGGTAATTGCACACCTGGATTTGCTTTTTGCTGTGCTTTAAATGTATATCCTGTTTCCTCATATCCTTCTAATCGAAAGTAAATTTGTATAAAGTTTTTATGTGGATTGTATTCCCTTTTCTCTACAATCAATTTCCCCATACCCGACAACTTAATTACTTTATTTGTTTCTGTATGAAATAGTTTTTCATCGTTTGGCATGTAAATTTTTGATGTCAAGAAAGCGAAAAAACCCAAAAATAGAAAGCTGATAATTGTTAAGTAGATCCACGACTTATTCTTTCTTAGATTGATTCTTTCACTCTTCTTACCAATCGCTCCTATCACACTCTCACCCCACCTTTTTTGTTATAAAACTTTCATATTTAACTCTTCCACACTTGTAACTCGCCATGATTCATTTTCTTTTTTCATGATGATTCGTAACACATTGTTTACTTTTTCTTCTCGGTTTTGCGTTGAATCTGTCGTGACATTTATAAATTCAGCTAACACATTTACCTCCTCTTTATCGGGTTCATTTTCTTGTAAATAAAACTTCATTTCTATTGGTTTCGTTTTATACGTATCTCCTAATTCGTATTTATCAGTTGGATAAAATTGTTGTAATAGTTCTTCACTCATAATGGATTTTGCTTTTTCTTTTCGCTCACTGTAGCCTTCTTTTTCTCGATGAAATGATAATTGAATAAACGTTTCGGCTGTCGATAAATACGCCCTTCTCTGTTGTTCTTGTGCGGAAGGAAGCACCTTATCCAGTCGTTTTTTTAAGTCTTCATTTTGTTTTGTTAGTAATTCATTTGAAAGTTTTAACTGTTTTTCTTTGCCATCACTCATTGATTTTTTGCTCAAATAGATATTAAAAGCTGTTACACCTACAACTAAAATGACAAACACAATAAACAAAGATTTTCGTTTATCTTTCATTCTTTTAGTCTCCTATTCTTTCGATTTTTAGAACCTTCTTACATGACCAGAAAAGACTTTTTTCCAATACGGATTATTTAAATCTTCAATAGAAACACCTTTATTCGTTTGGCATCCAATGAAAGTATTTTTATCAATTACAATGCCAACGTGTCCGTCATGTTTGTAGGTATCAAAGAAAATAACATCACCCGGTTTCATATCATTTGCTGATACTTTTGTACCAATTTTATTTAATGTTTCCGTACTTACAGCGCCAATCGGACTAGTATACATTCCTACTTGTTCGAATGCCCAGCGTACAAAACTTGAACAATCAAAAATCCCTCTTGCGATGTCATTTGTGTTACGTCCTCCACCAAATACATAGGTAGAACGCCCTATCCATTGGCGACCTACATCGGCAACTTTTGAACCGCTACTTCCGCCACTTCCTGGATTTCCTCCTCCACCAGAAACGACAGAACCCGGCTGATAATATTTTAAAACTGCGTCAACGTACAAAATATCGCCATAACACGCTTGATATGGTACGGCTTCTGGTCTAAGGCAATGGTACATTCCTGTATGTTTCACTTTTTGATATTGTTGTTGTGAAAATTTGATTGCTAATTCTTTCGTATACTTACCACCATTTGCGCCAATAAAATCAAAAAATCCTGTCCCGAAATTGTAAGCTTGAAGGGCTGTTTTAATATGATCCATGTCCCCTGGACTCGTTACTCCGGCTCTTTCTATCGCATGTTTAAACTCCTGTACACCAGCCCAAATACTGTAGTCCGGATCTGTAATACAGTTTGGTGATTTACAATATTTCGTATTAAAAGCGCCTTCGGAACTCTGCATCGGATCACTACCACGTCCTCCGCTCTCTTGCATCATTTGAGCAAGCATTAAAGCAACAAACGGTTCCACGCCAAAGGCTTTCGCATGCTTCCGAATCGTAGGTTCCCATTTTAGAACTTCAGGTGAAACATTCATGACTTGCCCTTCACCTGTATACGTAATATCACCCGTGTCTGTTCCACTATCACTCCCCATTGCCGCAATAAAAATACTTACTACTCCAAGTAAAAGAAAAGAAAAAAGACCCATCACAAGTAGCGCTAAAGTGATGAGCCATTTCTTTGGTATAATCTTTAAAACTAGATGCATAGTATTAAGCACCTCCCCCGAATAACATCAATTCTTCGTCCGTTACTTCTACATGAAAATGAATGTTTTTTACAGCGCCAATACTTAAGATGACATCCCCTGTTGGCAAATGTGGAATCGCTGCAATTTCACTTTCACTTAACTGTCCTGCAAATACTTTTCGTAACATATCTAAACTGTTATTATCTTGCTGCATAATAAATTTGTACTGTGTAAGTTCAAATAACTTTTTAATTTCATCAATCATTTCTTGTGAAGAACCTTCCGGTACAAAATCTCGAATTGTATGACTTGCATATAAAAGCCCCGCAAAATATTTTCGATCTTCTCGGCTAAATTTCGTTAAAAATTGTAGCGCATGAGCGCTTTCTTTTTTCGTGTTAATAATGTGATGCGCCTCGTCAATAATAATGAAATAACGAATTACATCTTCAAAAGCAAGTTGTTGTTTCGTATATGCCTCTAATTGTGGCGCACCATTGGATATCATTTCATCCCATATTAAATTAAAAACATTGAAAATTTGTGCTTGGAATACTTCCGGTTTAAAATTTGAAATGTTTCGTAAGGAAAACGATACAACTTGTTCTTTCTTGAAATCTTCAATTGTAGAAGGTCCATCAAATAATTGTGCATATGCTTCTACTAAATTCGTAAGATTTAATTCAATTAATTCCAAACGATGAATTCTACTGTCTCCTAAATTATCATGATGTTTTTTAGCTTTTACATCTTGATATAATTCTTTGCGAACAAACAGTAAAAAATCAGAGAAAATCGGATATTCTTTTGGTTTTCTTGTTGTAATTGCATTTTTCGCTCCTTTTTCATCATTCCATAATCCCATACGAATATATAATTTACGAAGCAAATTTTCATATTCTTTAATTTCATCATCTTTTGCTTCTGGCGCAATGAATCGATAAAAAATTGTCAGTTTAGATAAATGCTGAGTGAAACTAACTTCCTCACTCTCTGCTGTCTTATATACTTGAAGTGGGTTAATTTGACCTTGTGAACCATCTAATGCAATTGTTTTCCCGTTCACATCACGTACTGTTTCCTCAAATTCACCTACAATATCAAAAATACGAATAAAATGACCTTTACTTGCATAGTCTACTGATTTCTTTTTTAGTAATGTTGATTTTCCAGCACCAGGCTTTCCAATCATTACACCGTTATAAAACTTTCTTTGTTCGTCTTTATGAAAAATATCAAAAATAACATTTCCTTTTGTTTTCGTTGTTCCATAATACGTACCGTATGGATCGTGCAAATAAGAATAATGAAACGGACAGCCACCAGCCAAACTAACTGCTGGAATTTCTTTTCCTTTTCTTCGGTTCACATAATTTTTTTGTGTATCAAAGCTTGTTACGAGTGCATCCCATTCATACTCTTGTTCATTTAAAAAGACAGCTCCTCGGAAGTTATAAGATTCTAATGTTTCCAGAATCTCTTTTACTTGTTTTTCTAGCTCATCTATTGTTCTAGCTGAAACATAAATACGAATGTGAATACGTTTCATGACCTCACCTTGTTTCAAATCCGTATAGAGAGCTTCCAGCTCTAAAAATTCATTTTTCGCATCGATTCGATCTATATTATCCTTTGCTGTATCATGGCGAACACTTTGTTCACTCATAGATTTATTAATCGATTCAACGACCTCTCTTCGATCGTCACTCATGACATCTAATGTTGTGATCACATTTGGCATATTCATAATTTGCTCTAACCAAAAATCATTTACCTCTGTTGGATAATCATAGACATGAATGCAAGTACCTAATCCATCACCTGTTTGAAAATAACTTTCTTTAAAACTAATTCCCCCTTGTGGCTGAACTCTAGCCACTAAAAAGGGGTTGTAACCTTTCTTCTTTTTTAGTTCCACTTGTTTTTCTTTTTTAGATTTTTTACTCTTGAACGCAAACATATTGTTGCCCCCTTACTACCATATATTTTTAGTTCCTAATTTTGCATTTTGATTGAATAATTTAAACATAAGTTCTAACTTTTTCTCTTCATCCACCTCTAATAGTTCTGTAGAGCGCTTGATATATCGTTTTGCTGCATCTACACGTTCTTTTACGATTAATTCTGTTTCTCCGTAAATAAATAAGAAGGCTTCCCGATTGGTTCTGCCCCATTCTAAAAATTGAAGTTCTTTTAACTTTTGATTTAAAATTCGTTCATACAAAGGACTAGTACATTCTTTAATTTTCTTCTCAATATATCGTTGTTGTTCGGTTGTTTGACATGGAAAGTTTAAAAAAACGAGTTTAATGGACTGTTTGTAGGCTTGATAAAAATACGCATGTGAGAAAATGACAAATGCTTGTTCATCACTATTCTTAGAGAACATATCGTCACCTTCGACTTGAAGAATTTCTAAAAACTCCTCATTTTTCAGTTCAAATATGCCATCCTCCGTCATGTCTACAATTTGCATAATTTCCGCAATACTTTTCTTTACCTTTGATGGCGCTTCTTTCTTTTTTCTAGATAAAAAACCTAACAGTTTTGGATTTTTCTTTTTCGAAGTGTCTTTCTTTGGCTTTTCTTTCTTCTGTTTTTTTACTTTTGGTTCTGCCTTTGTTCTTTCTTCTTTCTTTTTGTTGGGTACCACCTTCACAATTTCTTTTGGTTCAGAAATTGATTCTTTTACGTTTTTTTCGTTAAATCGAAATGCATTCTTCTTCGGTCTTTCTAATTGTTGTAGCTCTTCTTTCTCTACATCTTTTTCGCTGAATAACGCCATATGTGATCCCTCCCTTATTGATCGTTATCAATGGCGCAATATGCACCTTTCCTTCTTAGCAAAGTAATAATCAATACTTCATACATTCGTTTTTGAGGATTCGTACTTGGTCGCCAAATCATGATAATTGCAATAACTGCCATGAAAATAACAAATGGTAATTGAAAGGAATCATGTACAAAATTCCTAAGAATCATCGTTACAACTAATAAACCAATTAATAAGAAGAAATCTATTAAATAAAGCACTTTATTAATCCGTAATTCTGTACTGATTTCCTTCGGAATCCGATAGCTTCTCATCGGGATTCCCTCCTTTTCGACAATAAAAAATAAGCGCACGATTACGCTTATTTTTTATCCGTATTATTTTTATTTTTGCTCACGATATCTCTCCAACTTTTGCCTGTGTTTTGCCCCATTTGATAAAAACGTTTTGTATTCTGTACCGTTTCAGAAGTATTAATTCGTTCTTGCACTCCTCTTACCTTTTGTTTCATCGATGATTTCGTATTTTTAACTTTATCGGTTGTATATTGTCCTAATGTACGTGTTTCTTGACTTCTACTTGCTGCCACTTCTTTATCACTTTCATAAGGAATAATTGGGCTACTATGTGTCACCGTTACGATGTCGGCTGATACCGGGCTACTTCCGCTTGGTGCTGATTTTGGCGCTTCCATTGGTGCCGGGCTTCCTCCACTTGGTACTGATCTTGGTGTTTCCACTGGTGCCGGGCTTCCTCCACTTGATACTGATCTTAGTGCTTCCACTGGTGCCGGGCTACTTCCGCTTGGTGCTGATTTTGGCGCTTCCATTGGTGCCGGGCTTCCTCCACTTGATACTGATCTTAGTGCTTCCACTGGTGCCGGGCTTCCTCCACTTGGTACTGGTCTTGATGCTTCTACTGGTGCCGGGCTTCCTCCACTTGGTACTGGTCTTGATGCTTCTACTGGTGCCGGACTACTTCCGCTTGGTACTGGTCTTGATGTTTCCATTGGTGCCGGGCTTGATATTTGACTTCCTTCATTTGTTCCCTGACTTACTATTTCTGGTGTTTGACCTCCTTCACTCGCTCCCTGTCTTACTGTTCCTGGTGTTTGACTTCCTTCACTTGTTCCCTGTCTTACTGTTCCTGGTGTTTGACTTCCTTCACTTGTTCCTTGTCTTACTGTTCCTGGTGTTTGACCTCCTTCACTTGTTCCTTGTCTTACTGTTCCTGGTGTTTGACCTCCTTCACTCGCTCCTTGTCTTACTGTTCCCGGTGTTTGACTTCCTTCATTTGCTCCTTGTCTTACTGTTCCCGGTGTTTGACTTCCTTCATTTGCCCCTTGTCTTACTGTTCCCGGTGTTTGACTTCCTTCATTTGCTCCTTGTCTTACTGTTCCCGGTGTTTGACTTCCTTCATTTGCCCCTTGTCTTACTGTTCCTGCTGTTGGATTTCCTTCACTCGCTCCATTTGATTTTCCGGCTTCTTTCATTTCATCTTGAAGACTTGTTGTTCCCGATTCTTGCCCATTCGCTCCCCCTGGGTTTTCGTTCCCTCCTTTTTTCATGTCTTCTTGAATAGATGGCGTACCACCATTCTTTTTATCTTTTTCCTTATTTAAGTTACCTTTTTCTTTTTCATTCTTTGCTAAATCATTACCATTTGCTTTTTTCTGATCCGCTTTTTTCATTTGATCTTGCAAGGACTCTTTATTTTCAGACTCATTCCCATTTTTCAAACCGCTTATAAGCCCTGCCACGCCACCTGTTGCCATCGCTGCCGCACTTGCTGTTTTAGCTGCTGCAACACCCGTTCCTTCTGCTGCACCTTTCGCTCCTTTTCCAATCATATTTCCGAGACTCTTCATAGGTTTTGAATTTGCAAGACTGCCAATTCCTTTGCCAAGTGCGAAACCACCTACTAACATACCCCAACTGCTCTTTAATCCAATATCTATACCGAATAACCTTTCTACGGCTGCTGGACCATCTAGAACAGCCATACTAAATGCGGCTAATGCAATCAGATACGGTACACCATTTAATTTGTCATGGAGAAAAGCTGTTCCTATTAGGTATAGCTTCAAAGATAGGAATATCATAATCGTTGCTATAAATATATTGAGGATATTAGATAATACAGCTTTTAACTTTTGACCATTCGCAACATCGGCTGGTGCTAATATATTTGCTAACAAGTAGTTAAAAGACAATTCATAAAATAATCTAGCTAATTTTATACTTACTAATAACAAAGTTAATCCTGTTATCAGTAAAGTAAAGAATATGTTCCAAAAATTCCAATGCCAGCGATAATACTTTTCTGGAAAGAAATCAAACCATCCATCTTTTAATTCAGCTAAAGATGCAACTCCTAACGCATCCATTACTCTTTTATTCTGTAGGATTTTTTGACCACCATCTGATAAATCCTTGTCTTTTGTAAATTTGAAATCGGAATCAATTTTTTCTGTAATATCTATTTGTCTAATATTTTTTTCTGGAATATTATTTTTCGGATTCAGATCTTCTTTCTTTTTCCATCCATTTTGATCTATTACTGCAATATCCGTTATGTTCTTCTTAATAATTTCATCACTTAAAGAACCTTTTTGTTCTGATTTTACAACTGCTATGGCATCATCAGTGAACTTATCAACCTTTGTCATACCAGTACTTAATAAACAAAGTACACTCAATGTTATGAAAATATTGATGATAATTTGAGAACGGTTCATTTGTTTGTTCATAATGAACATGTAGCCAATATATAAAAACGATATGGCTAAAAGAACAACAAACAATGGATATAACATATCAACAAAATTTTGTATTTCCGGTGAATTAAAGAATCCTTTAATCCCCAGTATGGCATCTGTCACACCTTCTAAAGCATCTACAACTAAAGATAAGCCTACAATTAGAAACCATCCTAGCCAACGTAATACATAATTCACGATGTCTCCTACTTGAAGATAATCCGAGAACGTTTCTAAAACCTTTAAAATCTCCTCATCTTTCACGATTTACCCTCCTCTCATGCTTGCTATTGCCCTAATACTTCTTTTGCTGTCCAACTCACCCTTTCATTTAGTCTGTCGATACGAATAATCAGTTTCCCTTTTTGTTCCCGATCTACTGAAAGGAAAAGAACCGCATCTTCTAGACCAAGAATGACCTCATTTTCTTCTGTCACAAATGGCGAATAGCTATCTAAAATCAATTGCATTTTATCCGTTATTGTCGGTACACCCATTACCTCTTCCCCCTTTATATTTGGAATCAAAAAAGCACTCAAATATTTGAGTGCCTTCTAACTTGTTACTTGTTCTTTTTCTTCTAAATCACGCAAGATGCGATTAATCTTGTTTTCGACTGCTTGATAAACACTTTTGTCAATGTGGTCATTGTGAGCTAACATTTGAAATTCACTGTAAAACTCGCCCATTTCTTGATTTTCAACTTCAACTATTGATTTGCCTAACTGCGCTAAAAAGAACTTATCGACCAGTTTTAAAACCGCTAAATCAGATTCAAAAAATTCGTTAACCGTTTTTCCTTTCCAATTTTCAATAGAGAGGGAGTCAAACGGGCTATCTTCTTGCTGAAACGCTTCTTCCGGAATCTCTTCATCAATTCCCATCATTGTTGGCTCTTCTACTGGTTGCGGTGTCTCTACTGGTGGCAAATCTTCTTGTTCTGGCTCTGATGGTTCTTTCTTAATTTGTTTTTCCTTTCTTTCTCCTAGAAAATCTACAATCAGTTTTTTCGGTTCTACATCATCATGTAAGGAGTCGATATCTATATCTAAAATAGATTTATCTGTATCGAACTCTACTCCTAAATACTCCCATCTATATTTTAAAGCTGTTTCTCCCGTATTATAAATCGGACGTGGTCTGATACGCTTTCGATTATTATCTTGACGTTTTATGACACGAATAACGGCACTTTCTCCTTCTTTAAAACTCATTAGTTCATTCGGTGTTAACAATGGGCGTTGATCTAGACCTTCCGTTTTATTTTTATCAGTAGAAAGACCTTTTCCGCTTCGGGAAGGTAGGTTAATTGTCTGATTCCCCAACTTTTTGGACACTTTTTCGGCGGTTTCTTGATCGTTTGTTAGAATGTAAATCGTATTCCCACAGTTTCCATCAATGGTATCTGCATCTTTATCATATTTATTTTTCAATTGTGAATATGCTTGAATGATAAGATTAAAACGAATGTTCCTGCCGAGACAAACCGTAATAATATTAGCCATTCCTTCAATACTAGGCATATTTCCAAACTCATCTAGGCAAAAAACTACCTCACGATGACATTTTCCTCCACGAGCGAGGGATGCACCCTTTGCCAATATAAAATAAAGCTGTCTTACGAAAATAGAAGCAATGACATGATTAGAAGAATCATAGTCTGGTGTAATCATAAAAATAGCGACTGGTTTATCGAAATAATCCACTGTTATTACTTGTATATCTTCATTTTCTTCTACTACTTTAAATTCTGTATCACCTGTCTTTTCATCTATTTTCATAATAGAAATAGATGTTTTCTTTTTCTTATTTCCTTTTTCATTAAATTGAATTGTATCCCCAATTTTTATTACTTTCTTAAAATCTAATGCAAAACGTCCTGTAATATCTGATTTGATTGATTCCTTTGAACCATCCGGAAATACAATTTCTATTCGTTTTCTAGGTGTCGCTCTTCCTTTTATCGTTTTTCCAAAACCTACACGTTTTAAATCCACACTATTTTTTGCGGTCATTTTAGTAATTTCATCAAATGTAAAAATAGATAAACCGTTCATTGTTTGTGTGAAAATCCCACCTCTAGCTTGCCCTTTTGAGAAATTAGAAGTTGCATATTGCATTTTTGCAACACTGTCTGATGGCAAACTCTCAAAATATAGATCTAAAGCATTTTTAGGTGGCTCCTCTGGATCTATAATTATTTCTTTTGAACCAAGTTCCGATAACATGTTGGCTACTGCATACATCGTTATTTTTTCTTCTGTTCCCTCCTCAATACATTTATCTGTTATAGCTAAAATCATTGCATTACATAAGCTCATAGCGCAATCTTGCCAAAAAGGATCTTTAACACCTGGGTTATAATACAATGTGTGTGAAAGTGTTTTACATAATGCCTGTGCGGTTGAATAATCCCCATCTTTATAAGCATCTTTGACGAGCTGCAATAAGTTATAACTCATAGAATCAAGTGGGGTTAATAAATTCAAAACTTCAATGTGATAGCCTCTTTTTTCTAGTGTTTCTTTCGATGCACTGAAGAGCTCACCTTTTGGATCATTAAAAATTAGGGAGGGTTTATGTTCCGCTCTAGAATAGACATCAATTGTAGGAAATACAAAAGTTTCCCCTTTACCAGAGCGTGTTGTACCAATAATTAAATTGTTTACCGGACTATCATCAATAAATACCTTTTCACCTAATCGAGAGATAACAACACCACCCCCACCTTTAAATGATTTCTCTCGATCTGGTACAGCTCGGTATTGTTTTTTCAGCTCTTCAACTGTTGTAAAGCGACTAGATCCTTTCTCATGATTATTTAAATTTTCAAAAGAAGATTTTAATTTGTACACTGTTCTTGCAATGGTTCCAATTACTACAAGGAAAACAAGCATGTAGTAAATCGGATGTTCTGCAATTGGCATCTGAAAAAGAAATCCTACCTCCATATGAAATGGTTTGGGATGTAATAAATCACTAAATGTTGTTTCTATCAGCTCTAAAGTTAGGTTTAATAAAAAATTAGCGATTAAAAACATTCCAACAAACAAAAAAGCACTCAATGGAATGAGTACTTCTTTTTCAGCTAATTTATATTTGATTGATATCTTTTCACTATACATATCAAAGCATCACCTCTGTTCAATCTAGCCACACGTATTACTACTTTAAGCCAAAGCCCGAATCATAATTATATTTTTCATACTCTGTTATCTTATCGAAATCATTCGATACATCTAAAGATATGATATACCCAAATTTCTTAGTAATTTGGGCATCTGATGGCATTTGTTGAAAACTTGCTACTACTTTTATATCGGAATCCTTCATTTGTTGGAGAAAGTATATAAAATCTTCCTGACATAAATAATTGGTTTCATCTACAATTACGTATTCATATTGTTTAGCTATATTTATCACATCTTCTGTAATTTTAAAATTCCCATACCCCTCATTCGATTCACAATCCAAGTGTTGTAAAGTCACATTACCCTCTGTTTGCTTCCCGAATGCTTCGTCTTCGTATTCCCTCAGTGGATCTAACACTAAAACTTTTGATAAACTTAAAGCCATTTTCTTCAATTCCCTCGTTTTCCCTGTTCCCACTCGACCTACCACCATTAAACTTTTATCTAGACTTGAAATTTGTACTAAATTTGCACTATTAACAAACATCTATATGACCCCTTTCAAATTAAAAAGGTACTCTTTTTATGAGTACCTTTTTGGCAATATCAGTTGGTTTTTTCTTTATTTACTCGCTACCATCTTTTCATTTTGTTTCAGAACTGACTTTTCTTGATTCGTTGTTTTCTCTGGTTCTGTTGGTTTCTCTGGATTTGTTGGTTTTTCCGGTTCTGTTGGCTTCTCTGGATTCGTTGGTTTTTCCGGTTCTGTTGGCTTCTCTGGATTTGTTGGCTTTTCCGGTTCTGTTGGTTTCTCTGGATTTGTTGGTTTTTCCGGTTCTGTTGGCTTCTCCGGTTCTGTTGGTTTCTCTGGTTCTGTCGGTTTCTCTGGTTCTGTTGGCTTTTCCGGTTCTGTTGGTTTCTCTGGTTCTGTTGGTTTCTCCGGTTCTGTTGGCTTCTCTGGATCTGTTGGTTTCTCCGGTTCTGTTGGCTTCTCTGGTTCTGTTGGCTTCTCTGGTTCTGTTGGTTTCTCTGGTTCTGTTGGCTTCTCTGGTTCTGTCGGTTTCTCTGGTTCTGTTGGTTTTTCTGGTTCTGTTGGTTTCTCTGGTTCTGTTGGCTTCTCTGGTTCTGTCGGTTTCTCTGGTTCTGTTGGTTTTTCTGGTTCTGTTGGTTTCTCTGGTTCTGTTGGTTTCTCTGGTTCTGTTGGTTTCTCTGGTTCTGTTGGTTTCTCCGGTTCTGTTGGCTTCTCTGGTTCTGTTGGCTTCTCTGGTTCTGTTGGTTTTTCTGGTTCTGTTGGTTTCTCTGGTTCTGTTGGTTTTTCCGGCTCTGTCGGTTTCTCTGGATTTGTTGGTTTTTCCGGCTCTGTCGGTTTCTCTGGATTTGTTGGTTTTTCCGGCTCTGTCGGTTTCTCTGGATTTGTTGGTTTTTCCGGCTCTATTGGTGGCTTTGGTTTTTCTGTCCCTGTATTTTCCGTATTACCATTCTCACCCTCCGTTATAATTGGTGGGTTCACAATTGTATCTGGTTTCTTCTCTGGTGGAAGAATATCACCTATACTCGCTACTGAAGAATCAATATTTTGATCACCGAATGCAAAATGATCTCCATTCACGGTGACTTGTGGCTTGTTATCTGTAATAGCTGCAATCACATTATCTTTTGTTGTATCTTGAAGTGTTTTATCTGTTGTTTCTTTATCAAAGAGTGCTAGAACACGAGAAGTGGTGTCATCCCCATTTTGAAGATTACTTACAATAGATTTTTCCTTAAAATTAATTTTTGATTTATCCAGCTCTTCGAGTACATAAGCAACTTCATTATCCTTACTTTGAATTGCATTCTCTGTAATTGCTTCAAAGTCTTGTTTGTTCAGATCTTCTTTCTTTTCCTCCGGCTTATTCTTATCTACTTTTTTTGTAATAGCTGATTTACTTTTTGATGATTCCTTACTTCCAAACCAACTGCAACCTGTCGTACTTAATATCAATGAACCACCAAGAAAAACAATTCCCATTTTTTTGTACAGATTCTCATAATTTAAAGGCATGTTATTCTCTCCCCCTTAGATGTTCTGTAGATCTTTATCAATTTTTTCAATCTTAGCTTTCTTTTCTTCTTCACTTATCGTAGATTGTTGAATATCTCGTTTCTCTAATTCTTTGACCTCTTTCATTACATTTTTATTTCCTTGCGTTTTAGCAAAGGAATAACAATCTTCATATTTTTTTAGATTTACAAAAGCTTCAACAATGAGCTTTTCACGTCTACCGTCCATATTGACTTTACCCTTAAGCTTAATTACCTCCTCATATTTCTTATTAAGTGCTGCCTTTTCAAAGTCGATTACATCATTTTTGACATCAATTTCATTGATTTTATTCATGTTGTCTATCCCAATAAAATAAGCAACCACACTTTCTGCAAATTTCGGCTCATATTGTAATGCTTTATTTGCCTTTCCGTTTAACAAATAAGTAAATAAAACTGCCTTCTGACTATCTTTATCTAATTCTGTGTAATTGACCTTATCGAAGTATTTAACGGCTTCTCCATACTGCTGAATGGCTGCCTGTTGTAATCCTTTTACTACATATTGTTCCGAGCCAGCATTTGCACTCGAAACTGGTTCGGAAGAGAATAACTTAAAGGCAAATATGGCACCAGCTCCAATTAACACCACGCTTCCTATGACACTCGCAACAATCTTGAATCCTTTTCTATTTTCCTTTCCAGGCTTTACTAGCGTTTTTACTTCATCCGCTGGACTATAAGAGGGTTCTTCCTTCCTTTCTGATGATTCTTCTTGATATTCATATTCTTCATGAAAAGGAGAATCATTGATTTCTCTTTCTAATGTTTCTAACAGCTCCTTCTTTTGTTCCTCTTGTTCTGGATCTAATTGCATCACATTCATTTTTTTAGAAATGTGATCAAAAATGTGATCTGCATATCTCGAACCAAGTGATAATGTACCGTTATAAATTTCATTGGAATGACTATCTAACAAATCGAAATCAATATGTTCTTGTCTCCCGGCTTCTCTATAAATACGTTCTAATTGTTTCGTTAAGATATAAGCTTCATGAAACGAATATTGCTTACCCGACTCAATTTCAGTTCCATTGCTACTCTTAAAAATGACAAACATGGCTTCTCCTTTCTTCCGTTTAATTTAAATTCACTTCGACTGATCTCTTGAATTACTATTTTCAGCTTTATTGGTTGCGTACTTATGATAGATACAAAAAACAGAAATCAATACCCAAATAACGATGAAGAATGTCAAAGCTCTTAACAGCCCTTCTGTTGTTGGTACTGTCATAATCGGTTGTATATTACCAATAACCGAAACGCTCTCCAATACACTTGGTAATCTCATAATTAACACCCCGATTGCTTAATAAAACTAAAATTCTATGAAAAAAAGGCAACAAAAAAAGCCATACCCTTTGCATAGCCTCCTCATTGCCTTAATTATATTTTTTCACTATTTCATCCAGAAAAACGGGAATAATATTTGACCAAATTTCACATTGCTATTTACGCTCTCTGCTAAGTATTGGCAACCCATTACGATAACAAGTCCGGCTGCCCCACCAAGAAACCACCATATACATTTATGTCTTCCTCGTTCACCGCCCCAAATTAATAGATAAGCACCCCAGCAAAATACAATCGCTGTACTAACCATTGCCCCTCTTTGCATCCATGCAATAAAAGAATTCCCTGTATTAATTAGACCATCCATCGCATCACCTAACACTAACATTTGAGATAATGTTTCCAACATTGACATATACATTCACTCCCTTTTCATTTTTAAATGCTTCTTATACGTTACTAAGCTGACTTGATTCATTCGCCTTGCTATCGTCCTTTACTTCTGTTGATGTTGCTTTATAAGCTTGCAAAGCCTTCATTACTAGATCTTGATTTTCTTCAATGTATTTCTGATGATGTAAATGAAGCCAATGGTTATAATCCTGACCATTGGCTCTTAATAGGTTTGCTACCATATCTTTTTCTTTTTTTAATTCCCTTTGTGTAATCGCCACTGTATCACCACCTTTCAATGATTATGTGATTACTTCTGATATTGCTCTTTGCAATTTTGAACAAAATAGGTAACTTCTTTTTCAAGTTCCGAAAGTTTATCAATTGTAAATTTAATCTCTTTTTTCACCTTACCTTTTTCATAATATGCAAGAGTATCCCTTCTTTGCGATAATCCCCAATCATGAGGGTTACTTGTACTTGGAATATCGTCACGATTTTCATCTAAACCTTTTACTTCAATCGTTTCTTTTTCAGCTATTTTTTTTACAAGGAAGATCCAATCTTCACTATGCCTCATGTTAGACGTTAGCATAACAAAACCTGTTCCATCCTCACTCATAAATTTCTTCATTTCTAACGGACTAAGTTCCATTACTTCCCCTTTTCCCGAACTAAAGACAAATGTTGAACCAATACCAATTGCAATTAACAGTCCAACAACAGCGGAAATGATCCACCCTTTACGACTCATATGTGTTCCTCCCTATGTCATATTTTTATAAGCGATTTTGAAGTGTGATGAGACACTTTTAAACTCCAACATCTGTCTTTATTTTATAACATTTAAAGGAAAGTGGGATAGAAAATGGAAATATCATTTATGGCTGGAATGACGAACCCTGTATTGGCATGCGTATAGAGACTAATCCCGACCTAGCTTCTATATGCCCAATACCGCACTACGTATTTTGGCTTGAACGTAGAACCTTATGTATCTACTGTTGTGATGTTCCTCGCTTCTTCAGAATGTCAAAATGGGATATTCCTCACGAGTACTGACACAAACAGGTCTTTGATACACTGCATTTCCCAGTGGTCACAGATGAGTTTTACGATCTTACTCACCCAACGATAATCGTATACCTAACCCCTCTAGTGACCTTTCGAAGGGAGGCACGCATATATATTGTATATTTCACCTTTCTACATCATTACTGAAAGGAAGAGATACACAATATATATCTAAATTGTCAAAGAACAACTTACTTTGTGCTATGTTCTCAGCACACTTCAAAATCGCTTTTTTTATTTACATTTTTGTTTGACAGCTACTAATTCCGCATGTTTATTTTTTCGTTTAGCAATTAAGTTTTGATGTTCATCTCTAACCGAGCGCACTTGATAATAAATTTGAGCCACCTTTTCAATGCTTCCTGTGCTATTTTCAATTGCGATGGTACCTTTTAGTTCGTATGTTTTTCCATCAAAAGTTTTAACACTATGAGCTTGTGATGCCGCAATATCATAAAATGTGAGTCTTTTTTCTTTTCCCATATGAACGCCTCCTATTTTTGATAAAGAAGGGAGAAAGTCGCTTCTCCCTTGTCTAGTTTTCTAGCCATCTAGATAGGATGAAATAGTGAACGAGTGCTTCATATCATGCTAGGATTGTTGTGTTATACGAGGTTATGATGCGTTGTGCTGCCTCTTTTCCGTATATGTGTTGTAATGCGGATTGAGATTCAACTACGATTGAATGCTGAATGTGGTATGTTGCGCTTTCTTTCAAAAACTGCTCCATATGAGGGATTGGGTACAAATCATATTGATGAAATACCAGGTGAATCGGTCTTATATTCTTGCACTCTGTTAGATATTGAAGAAAATTTGATAATGCTTCCCCTCTCTCTTGATACGTACTCGTTTCCGTTTCTACACTGATGTACACAACGGATTTTTGTTTTAGATCCATTTGTAGCATTTCATAACCAGTTAATAAATCATGTTTGATGATGTGATACCCCTGTTTTCGTTTTTCGTGATGGGTGTCTTCATAAAAGATACCTTTTGGATCAAAAATGAAAATAAAATCGTTGGCGTTTTCTTTTACACCTTCTATGACCGTTTTATAAGCTCCAAAACGAGCTTTTATGACACCTGCAACCTTTTCCCCTTCATTCAGTTCTTTCAACGCTCTAATCACCTTTGTATACTTCTTGGATACGCCTAACATGCGTTGCACTCCTTCCTACTTCATTTTCCTCTTATGATTACTACTGAAACCAAAAATACTCTCTCTCTGGATTTAATTTTTCACGCTGATATTTTTCTAGATTGTATAGCAATGTAACAATTATCGTATCCCTTGTTTCTTCTGAATAAAAACCTAACTCATGGAAGATACAATAAGCTGGATGCTCCTTCTCAAGCGAATTTACTACTTCTACCAAGTTTGCCTCACTTTCATATAATTTTTCTGTGAACTCAATAGCTTTTTTCACATCTAAGTAATACAAATTTTTATGTCGTTGATTCAGATACAAAATACTTCCCGCCAATAATTTTGTAGCGTGTTCTATACAATAATCATGCTTTTTTATTGGTTTTATTACAGTTTGAGCGATAGAAATTGCTTGCATCAATTCTTCAGACAACCAAGCACTCTTGCGCTGCATATCGTCTTCCCCAAGTTTCCCTATTTTTTTCATTTTACCGACGTAGATTTCTGACATCTCATATCATCTCCCTCTCGGTTTCTTATATCTTGCTCCCTATCCAAAAAACAACGATCCAAATGGGAATAACGAGTATACATGCATTCCGACATCCAATAGCAAAGCCTAACGGATTTTCATCAATTTCGCTAAAATGAGCTTCATATTCTTTCATATTAAGATTGAGCTTTCTTACGGTTTCTTACTGCAAATACAGCTCCAATTAAGCCGAGTACGACACATACAAGACCAATCCATTTTATGTATGGATTTTCGGCTTTACCGCCTGTTGTCGGAAGATACGTTTCAATTTTCTTTGGCGTTTGTTCTAGTTGTGGTTTCATAACAATCTGTTGTGGTTTCTCTAGTTGTGGAATGACAGGTTTTTCGGTTACTTTTGGTTGTTCCGGTACCTGCGGTTGTGGTGCTTCTGGTTGCTCTGGCTTTTGTGGTATTTCTGGTTTTTGTGGTTGTTCTGGCTGTTCTGGTTTTGGTGTCTCTGGTGTAGGTGATGTTGGTTTCTTCTGATCCTTCACCGTATGCTTAATAATTTGACCATCCTCTTTAATTTCAAAAGGGAATATCTCTTCATTCAGTAAATAGCCGTCTGGTGCGAATGTTTCTTTATACGTGTACTTTCCATATGGAAGCTTGAATTTTGCAATGCCGTTTTCATCCGTTTTTCCTTTTGCAACTTCTTTTTCTTGCTCGTTAAAAATAGTAAATTCAGCGTTCGGAAGCTTATTGTTGCCATCTGCAATATCTACCTTTCTAATCTCTAATTCTCCTGTGATGTGCTTATTTTTCGCTGTTAGCATGATTGTCTTTCCTTGTTCCGAGATACTAAAAGGAATAGATACTTTCGTTAAAACATAGCCAGTTGGTGCTTGCTTCTCAACAAATGAGTATGCTCCAAATGGTAGGTCTTTCACTTCAATCAAACCGTTTTTATCACTTTTGTGTTCACTAATTTTCATACCTTTACTATCTTGAAGAATGAACACCGCACCTTCTAATTTTTTATCTGGATTCTCTCCATCTACTTTTAGAAGTTGCACGTTTCCTTTTACTTCTTTATTTTCAACCGAAAATGTCAGTGTTTTTCCTTGCTCTTTAATCTCGAATGGATATTTAGTTTGATTCAGAAGGTATCCTTCTACCCCTTTTGTCTCAACAAAATAATACTTTCCATACGGAAGATCCTTCACTTGTGCAATCCCTTGCTCGTTTGTAATTGTTTTTGTGACTTCTTTTCCCTCTGCTGTATACACTGTGAACTCTACTTTTGGAAGTATTTTTCCGCTGTCACTTAATTTCTTAATCTCGATGTTTCCTTTTACCTTAGTATTTTGCACTGTAATTGTTGCAACCTCACCTGTTTTAACTTCAATTTGTTGTGGCTGCCCATTCAGTACATAACCAGTAGGTGATTTTACCTCTTTAAGAGTATAAGTTCCGCTTTCTAAACCAGAAAGGCTTGCTGAACCTTGCTCATTTGTAGTCAAAGTGCCTACTTTTTGATTTGCACTGTTCATGACTTCAAATACGGCACCTTGTAGCAATTCTTTTTGTTCTCCTACTTTTACAACTTTCAATCCACCAAGAGATTTCCAGTTTACTTGTAGATCGGCACTCACTTTTTCCTCATTTTTTTCTAAAAGGACTGTTGCATCTTGGACTTTATCAGTTCCTTGATAAGCGACTGCCTGCAAATTAGAAAGATTAGATGTTACTTTTAAGGAAAAGTTACCTGTTTGAGAGGATTTCGGTATTAGAATACGGAATTGTTCTCCTAAATTGAATTGTTGTTTCGCTTCACCTTTTGTAGAAACAACTTTTGTTCCACTCGGTGCATTAGCTAGTTGAACCGTAAATACACCGTTCTTAGCGTTACTTTTTATTTGATAGACTGTCGTTTCAAAGTACTCACCATTTAACTTTGCTTCTTGATTATCTGTTGGTGTTACATTCATGTACAGGTCTTGTGTTTCCTGGCTTGCATTTGCACCACTAATAATAGCTTTTACAGCTTTCGCAACATTTCCATTACGATGCTGAACTTCATTGATGTCAATTTGACCCAACGCTGTCCAAACACTAAGCTGTGTCGCATAATGCGCTTCTTTCCAGTCTGAAACACCTAATTCTTCTGGACTTTTTTGCGGATATCCATTTAGAAGAACCCGATACACAATATCATCTGTGCGCCCCATTTCTGGAAGATCATTACCGTTAGGACTTAATTTTCCATACGTTAAGCAATACGCAATTTGCCCATTCGTATTTTTCAACAACTCTGTCCGTAGGTCTTTCCCATACATGGGACTAAAACTCCAATCCATTTCGTACTTCTCACGATTGATGACTTCAGCACTTGCCTTAGTAAGTGGAAATACAAAACTTAAGACAATTAGAAGCATACTCATAGCAATGAGTAACGTTTGATACGATCGTTTCAACATACTAACAGCTCCCTCAAATGATATGCAGTTTTCAAAGATCAGTTTTTGAATCATTAATTCTATTTGAATTACTAGTTTTTTTTACTATAATTAAACTTATATGGTTACTTTGGAACTTAATTTAGTAACTTTAACTTTTTTTATTTATTCTCGAACTCGGTAATAAGTTGGTATAAAAAAGTATTCGACCGGTTTATTAAAAAACTTAGCAATTTTTTCTGCTCTTTCGGAATTAACACTTGTTTTTCCTTTCTCGATCGCATGAAGAACTTGAGGTTTAATATTAACTTTTTGACCGAGTTGTGTTAAAGAGTAATCTTTTGATTGCCGTTCACTTAATAACATAAGTATTAAATACCTCCTCTCGATTAGTATAAATTAAGTATACATCACTTTTAAAGTGAAAAACAAGTATAATTTACTAAAAAATAAAATATTTTAGTTTCATTTACTTAAATATATACAAAATAATATGTATTTTATACTCATTTTAGTATTTTTAACGTATCTGAAATATGAATTTATATGAAAGGACTAAAAATATGAATATTTTTAGCGAGCGTTTACGGAAATTACGCCAAGAACGTAGTTGGTCAATGAAGGAGTTAGGGGAAAAATTAACTGAAGTTGTAGGAACTTCTTTTAGTTCTGCATCTGTATCGAATTGGGAAAAGAAAGGATCAGAGCCCCCCTACAATATCCTAGCTGCAATAGCACAAATTTTTGATGTCAGCGCTGACTATTTAATAGGAATTAGTGAAACAACTACTCTAAATAATGAATCACCCACAGAAAAAATTGAGCATAAACAAGATATAATTAATAATGTAGAATTATATTTGACAATAAGCGAACATGAAAAAAAACAAGACATATATACAAAAGTAAAAGAGTTACATCAAGAAATCCTTTTATTACCTCCTGAAAAACAAGAACGATTAGAAAAAGAGTTGACTGAATATCTTAGGTTTTTTGGATACAAATACGATCAATTACATGTAGACTTCGTTAATTTCACCAATTATCTTCAACATGAACTACAAAAAAAGGTCTCTAAATATTAGAGACCTTTTTTGTATATTACATGTCATATTTTAATTCAATTAATCAATAAACAAACTGTTTAAGTAAAAAATACTAATTATTAGATTGATATTCTATCTTAATAGTTATAAAATTAATGCATAACTAATTTTTTCGTTCAAATTATTGTAAATAAAAAAAAACCCACCGCTCAGTTTTTAATTGGTCTCTAGGTCGGCAAACTTCGAACCAATTAAAAACTCCCACAGGTAGGATTTTAATTCACACTATAAATGTATGTGTTTTTCTTTAATGTCATACTTGATATTAAAATTATACCATAAGGCGCATACAATGTGAATATAAAACCTCTGTTTTTCCTGTTTATTTGCGGTGGGAAAAATAGGAGGTTTTTTTATGCTACATGATTCTTCTAATATAAACATTGAAGATCTAACTGGTAACATCCAAGTAGGCACAAAAACATTCAAGACAAACATGAAATTCAGTAAAAAAAATAAAAAATCAAAATTCCTCATGCATGGGCCAAAGTTTTTTGATGAGCTTCGTATATATTTAATCAAAAATAACGAGCTTGGAAAATATGCTTTGCCTTCATCAGCATTAGCCACTTACATTTTACTTCACTATAAGGTAAATGATTTAGGGCGACTTCCTCGCGATTTCAAACTATCTACTATCGCGAACGAATCTGATATCCCCTATACAACTATTCATACAGGTTTCCAAGCTTTACTTCATTCTGGACTTGTTAGAGAAATTTTTATTAATGGGATGATTCCAGTGTATGAAATTTGCAACTATGCAAGATTAAATCATACAGCAAAAGAAACAAAAGATAACAATGGAAAACTTTCATATTTTCGAATCCCTAACTTATTGTTAGAGACTTCTATTTTAAAAGAATTAGTTTCTCATCGTGATAGCAAAGGTATTATTGAATTTTTAAACCTATGCACTAACTTCACTCATCAACTTGAATATAGCAAAAATTCTGTTGAAGATTATTATTTCACTCGCAACATGGACGGCTTAAAGAAGCGTTTAGGGCGCAATGCAAAAAAAGTTCGTAATTACTTAAAAATTATCTCACCAGTTTTCAAGTTTGATGCTGCTATAAAAAAGGTTAGAAACCCACGTAAAGGACGGATAGCTCGTATACGTGAAAAAATCCAACAAATTGTTATCACTCAATTTACAGTTAGCATGAATCCTGCATGTGTAATTGTAAATGATCGAGTTGAAATTAGAAAAACTGAAGCTAAAATGCGTAAAGAAGCAACAGCCCGTCTTGAATCTATTGGCATAGCATTAACCAATAAAGATCGTAAAGACATTGTTGTTTCTTATAAAGGAGAAGTATCACGAATCGCTACATATATTAAAAACAAACAACTTCGTGATGATTTTATGACGTATACCATGAGTTATGCAATGGATCAATGTGAAAGTTTCTTAGAACTTGGAGAAAAAATAAAATCAATCGGCGGCATGATACGAGCAAAACTGCGTGAATCGTTTATTCCATGGGCAGAACGATATTTAGACGATGATACACGTCATGCACTTGTATTGGAACTCATTTCTCATGATATTGATGTACCTGATGCATTCCGACTTACTTAAATTTTAAAAATGAATAGATTATAAGCCTTGTTCAAAAAAATCGATAAAGACAAGGCTATTTGTCATGTTGAAATTTAATAGACAGTCCTCTTATTACTTTATTAATCTAAAAACAGTAGGTTTGATTTTCATCCTCCCTACTGTTTTTTATGTTTTCATATACAAAATTACGCCAAAATACTTGTGGAATTGTTAATAATTTAATAACTTAATTGTGTAAACCTTAATAAATTATTTTAAAGCTTGTATAGAACTGAATAATATGTAGCTGTACTTATGGAAAAGTTAGTATTTCAATTCGAGTTTTCAGACAACTCTTGCATCCTTAGAGCCACAAGAGTTTCCAAGGTTTTCTTTTCATCTATATAGTATTTGTATCTTTTATATTATTATTGAACCTTTTATATAATGATTGAAATTATTACTTAATAAATGAATCTATACATAAATAAGTGAAAAATTAATAAAAACTCTATTCTTTAATACATTTAAATTTTATAGGGAATCCTGACCAACCCTCGTAAATAGAATTAAAACTTTTAGGGAAACTTGACTAGTTTTAGGGATACACAAGGGTTTTCAGAACCCCCCTAGAATTGCTACAGCAACTCACCTAATCTTTAAATCTCACATTAGGAGTTGATTGTATGAGTCAAGTAATACCTTTAGGACGTCCACAGCGTCCATTAAACAGTTCGGACGTTGTAAACGTCCTAAACATCCCTGCAAGCACGTTGCGGACGTATACAGGACACTTCAGACACTTTGGACACAGTTTTAGTAAAAAGAATGGCCGAATTTTGTATTCATCGCATGATCTACAGCTTTTTCAAAGGATGATTCAGTTACATGAGCAAGGTTTTGGAACAATCCCTGAATGTGTTGTAAACGTCTTAAACGTCCAAAACAACGTTGTAGACGTCCACAACGTTTTAAACAGTGTGGAGGACACAGCGGACAACGTGGACAAACAACTTAAACAATTTGAAGACAACATTGCTCCAATTGATACAGTAAATGAAATAGCGAAGATTAAAGAAGAAATGAAGGAATTGCGAAAGTATATTGATGAAAGTATAAAAAAACGGGATCAACTATTGATACAAACATTGCGGGAAGTATTAGAATCAAAACAAAAGAAAAAGAAGAAGTGGTGGCAATTCTGGAAGTAATTCGTCTACTGTTTAACTGTGGAAATCAGAGTTTTTAAACAAAGAGTCCTAGATAAATATATTTATTTATCTAGGACTCTTTGTTTCTGAAGTGTGTATAATAAACTCTTTTCCCCTCACCCTCTCCAATATTTATTTTCTATTTCCGATCCGTACTCGTATTTGAATAACTTACAATCCCATATCGCTATTCACGTTATATAAATATCGTATAAAAAAATATATTTAATGTATAACTTATGAAGTTGAACGATTATACCAGGTCCGAAAATACTCCAAAATACATTTTTTATATTATTTTTATAGATTAAATGCATTATATATATACCTGAAAGGTATTGAAAATATGTTTTTAGTGCAAGTTTAAAATTACGCATTGAATTCATATAAAAAAAATATAAAAAATATACAAAAAATGAATGTTTCGTATTGAAATTTTAACCAGAAAGGTTTATAATGTAATTAAGATATAAAAAAGAGACAAAAAAGGAATAAAAATTATATGAAGAAGGTGGTTATTAAATATGATGATGAGAACGGTCGCTGATATTGGGAATAGTGAATTGAAAATGATGATTAACGGTGAGTTAGTTAAACAACAAAATGTAAATAAGCGTATATTTGGTCGTGTGAAAAATAAAGAAGGAAGTTTGCAACATAGTGTAACAAACTTAATGGATGAAATTTGTGTTCATGTAACAAGTGATGCAATTGAGCGTGATGGGAAATTCTATGTAGGATACCGTGCTGCACATTCAAATGGTAAACCAGATGCTCTTGATATTGAGTTAGGAGATAAACATAAGCGGGATCTACCTGTAGTTAATGTTTTATCTGTTATGGCAAGTAAAGCGGTTCAAACAATTTATAACGAAGTAGGAGAACTACCAAAAAATATTGAAATACCTGCATCACTTATCTTAGCAATTCCTGCTTCCGAGTATGAACCATCTAAAGCTCGTTTTCTTGAAAGTCGTTTTAAGGATAATGAGCATGTTGTAATCGTATATTTAGGAGAAGAAAAAGTAACAGTACAAATTACATTTGAAATTGTAAGGGTAACTCGTGAGGGTGTTCCAGCCTTATATGCGATTTTCGAAGGGAATTCTGATATGTTCACAGATTTCAGTAAGCTGTATGATTTAGAAAATATAGATGGTCAATACTTTAAAGATAAGAAAGTTTTACATGCTGATATTGGAGATGGTACATCCGAGTACATTTATTCTGATGGTTTAAACCCTGTTCCAGACGCGTGTTGGGGCGAGAAAAGAGGGATTGGTCATGCAATAGAAGGAGCAATTAAATTGCTACAAGAAGAATATGAAGGCGGTGTAGATATTAATCGCCAGCAATTTAGTGAATTAGTTACTGACTCTGATGATAAAAAGCATGATAAGGCTGTAGAATTTTTAGAAGAAACTCGATATATGCAAGCTCAAGGGATTTATAATGACATTGAAAAATCATATATTTATAAAACATCTAGCAAAGCCGAAGTTCTAGCAGTTTATGGGGGCGGAAGTATTGCCTTGAAAGATGATTTATATAAAAAAGCATTAGAATTTTGTAAAGTAAATGATATTCAATTACTATGGATTCCTCAAAAATATGCAACAGAAATGAATGTTAGAGGAATGGAGATTTTAAGCGATAAATTAGTTTCTAAGGTGACTAAGAAATGAGTAAACAAAAGCAGAGAGAACAATATAACTGGAATTTTAAAAAAGAAAAAAATACAAAATTCCACGATTGGCTAGATGCACAATCTAACATATCGGAATCGTTAATCACATTAGTTTTACATTTTGTAGATCAATATGGAATAAATGATGTAACAGACTATGAAGTATCTAAACAAATGCAAAGGGATCTATTCATGAAGGAAAAGTTTTACCAAGACATTTCAGCATTATTAAATAGTCCGAATATTAACAGCGTGAGCTGTAATCAATATAAAGAATCAACAGTTGAAGTAATGGAAAATGAAGTTGAAACAGAAGAAAACGAAAAAACCAATGAGAAAATAGATAAGAAAGCAATTATACAAAACAAGTCAGAGTCAATGGAGAAGAAACCATTAGATGATAACTATTTGAAAGATGTTGATGAGAGCGCGATATTTGGAGAGTGAGCGTTGATTTAAAACTTATGGTTCATTGAATTGAAATTAACAAATCAAAATCTAAACAGGAAAGATCGAAAGAAGCAAAAAACAACAAGATGCATAATGACATGAGGGAGTGCTTACTTATTAGAGAAGGCACTCCATTTTTGTATTTTAAATAAGAGATGTTTTATTTAATACATACTTTTACACAATGAAAGTGGTGAGTTTATGGAAATGCAAAGTAGTAAACAAAAAAAGCGCCCTCAAATTTTTAATTCTTTGCTGTTTTGGGTATTTATTCTTATTATATTGTTCTTATTTAAATCAGCTTTTTTACAAATCATTGGTATTCTATTGATTATTGCTTTTACTTGTTTAGGGTTTTATTATCTCGGTCATTTGTTGTTTGGCATAATATCTTTAATTATAGTTGTAGGTAGTGTTATATTTGCCATATGTATTTTAGGATATTTTTTATAATATTGAAGCGTAAGAAGGAATGAGGATTATGGAAAAGTACCCAGTGGAATTTACAATTATATCTCCAAATTGTGAAGTGTATGAACCGGATATTGTATACATTACAGCAAATACCCCTGATGCTGCTATCAAACAAGTGGAAAAAGAAATCGAGTCCAGAATGGGAAAGTATTATACATATAAAGTTAAAATTAATATTCAGAATGAGGAAGAGCAACTTTCCTTATTTTAAAAGATTTTAACAAGGTAAATTAAATCTAAAATTTATTTTGTGTGTAAATAAAAATAGAGGGGATTATCCCCCTCCGTTTCCATGTGCATATTGAACAATTAGGTCTTTGACAACTTTACTTACCGGAGTTTGTACACTAAATGTTAAAGCCACAGCTATTAACAGTCCAATAGATTTATGATGTAGTTTCTTCATTTAAATCACCCTTTTTAAAATATATTCTTCGTTTTCCTGGACAACTCGAAATATTCGCACGATTTAAGGTAGTTCTTTTGCTCATAATATCTATGCGCTAAATGCTCTTGATATTCCTTAGTATACTCTGATATTTTCCGTTTTTCAAAATATTCAATACCTTCTAAAATGATAATTTCTAATTGTGAAGCATCTACATTATCATTTAATGCTTGTAAGATGCGAAAATGATGTAAATACTCTTCAATACCAAGATTTTTACAGATGTTTATGCCTCGCTCGATACGCTCACAAGCTTCTTCTTTTTCGAGTAATTTAACGTATTCTCTTGCTTCTACGAATAAAGCTTTATAGTTGTTTAGCATTTTTTTATTAACTTCTGAAAGATATTGAATTGCTAAATCAGGACGTTCCTGTTTGGCATGCATTAAAGCTATGTTTTGTTTTACCATTAGTATGAAGGTCTCTTCTTTTATTGTTTCAAAGGTGTTTAATGCTAATGTATAATGCTTATTCGCAAGTTCAAATTCATCTAACTCTGCATAAGTTAATCCCAAAAGATTATTACAAAAAGCAAGGTTAGTTTCACATTCAGCGTATTCAGAAAATATTTCTTTAGCCTTTGATAATTCTTGTAAGGCTAAAAAGCCATTGTATGAATCATACAATGTATATCCTAACATATAGTGAAATTCAGCAACCTCTAATTCGTTATTAATATATTTTAATAAGGGTTTCGCTCTATCATAGAAATTCCTTGAAGATGGATAATTTCCGATTGCATTATAGTAAATCGCTTTAAAAAAATGGTAATAATATGTTAAAAAATTATCCTGTGGTATAGAAAATGTATTAATAATGTCAAAACTATCCGTAGAAATGCCTAGGTTGTTAAGTAAATAATTATGACGAAAATCTATGAGGTAGTAATGTAACATCAAATTTTGGTCTTCTTTAAATTCATTTATAACTAAGTCGATCTCATCTTTTAAAGAAATTGCTTCATCAAGATCTCTTGCTCGAATTTTAAAGTACCATTCATTTAAAGTCTGAATCAATTGTTCATTCCCTTGTTCATTCCCTTTCACATGAACGTTCATATCTTTCTCCCCCATCATCCCATATCCCGTAAAATAATGGGAATATTCTCATAATAAAATAATAACAGAAAAGCAATCATGTATTTTATTAAAGTCTATGTTTCAATATTATTCTGAATATTCTGAGTTTGGGTTTAAGACTGTAGTGTTTTGAAATTTTTAGTTTATTTGACCAGAATAATATAAATTTATCCAATTATAGTATAACATTTAC
>NZ_JBMOWC010000043.1:0-39924 GCF_049310765.1 Bacillus sp. PSXD-155
TTCGGATTCATGAAAAGGATTTTAATGGATTAGTTTGATTTGATATAAAAAGAGGACGCATTTTTATTTGCGTCCTCTTTTTATGATAATTTATTTTACAAGTTAAGAAGAATCTTTGATCATCTAAATAAATTCTATCACCCTATTAGGAGATGCTAGTAGAACAATATGGACTTTTATTTAGTTCATTTTCTAACAGTTCGTTTAATTCAATACTATAGGCAAGCATAGTACTTAGTTCAGAACCTTCTTCTATTGTTTTATTGATAATACTCTTTCTTGGTACTATTCTAAGTATTTTTCAGCTAGGTAAGAGGGGTATGTTGAAATAGGAGGGCCCATCTTAAAGTAGGATAAATTGGTCTTTGAAATCGGTATACAGTTCTTTAATAAATATAGTTTTTGCAATATATCTTTATCTATGGGATGAAGCATATAATCTGTCATGATGAAATAATTGTGATGGTAGATAAATACTTTTCCTTCTGGTAAAACCGCGTGACGAGATAAATTTGGATAAATAGGTGGTCCATCTGAAAATTGATTTAAACTACGTTGTGAAACTTTAATAATTTCTTGAACTGAAAATTTAAATTTGCGAAATGCAATGGTGTCAATAAATGGACGTTTTTGATTATTTTCTATATAAAATAACTCTCCTTTTTCACTTTTCACAACCCGTAGATTTGGAATTGACTCTGTAAGGGTTATGGGGGGCCCTTCTGTATATTTGTAGATAAATGGATCGGGAATTAAGACAATTTCATTTTGATTATATTTGAAGTAAGAAAGCATATCTTTCGAAATAAGCCTGCGTTTAAAGTTATCAATTAAAAATACTTCACCTTGTGAATTACTAAATAAAATACCATTTAAATCTTTTGAAGGGAGGTTAGCATATAGGTTTTGGAAAGAGAATGGTGTTTTAAAAGTAATATCGAGCACTTTGTTAATGGGATAAAAAGGTTGAAATGTATTTAGGCGTTTCCAAAACATTGCATCTCCAGCAAACCAATATAAAGGATTTGTATCCCAATATCCACAGTACTTTTCATAGACTTTTAATAATATTCTTCTAGTATGCATAATTGAACAATGATCTACAACATTAGCAGCTGTATATAAAATTTCCGAAGCTTCTCTCACAAATTCATTTGTAGGTTGTAGGTTATAATCAACATATTTTACGTATTGGGAAGAGTAGACTACATCAATTTCAGGATGTTTTTCTAAGAAAGACAACATTTCAGCTAATCTGTTTGGAAGGTATATAGTATCATCTGTTAAATAGCAAATATAATCCCCACAAGTTAATGGTAGTGCCTCATTGATAAGTGTTGCATATCTTGTAGTTTTATATCGTTCATTATCTTGTATAAAACTATTCGTATAAGTAATTCGAGGATCCTCTAGATAATTTTTTATGACATTTATAGTTTCTGGACAGGAGTTATCATCCATAATAAAAAGTTCCCATTCTTTATAAGTTTGCATTAGAACACTTTCAATAACTTGATTAATTAATGATGGCTTATTATAACTAGTAAGGATAATTGATATTTGGGGTTGCAAAATCTTCACCTCTATTGAGAATATTGAATGTGTTTTTCTAGTGAAATCTAATAATTAAAGCTTTATCGACACTTTCTTTTTTATACTTAAATAATTTATGACTTTTTCATAGATATGGTATGGACTATAGTGGAGAAAAAAGAGACATGGGTGAATATAAATACTGCTATTAATTTTTTATAGATAAAGAAACCTTTTTTAAAATTATCGGAACGGTTTGTCCTTTCTATTTATATAATAACGTAACTGTTTTTGTATTTATTGATAAGGAGGAGAGAGAGATTTGCCTAAAATTTCAGTTATAATGACAAGTTACAATAAGCCTGCGTTTGTTGAAAAATCTATATTAAGTGTATTAAACCAAACCTTTCAAGATTTCGAGCTTTTTATAATGGATGATGATTCAGATGAAATGACCCAGAAGGTGATTCAACCATTCATAAATAATGAAAATGTACATTTTTATAAAAGTAATGTAGCTCATATTTCTGAAAGGACAAAAAAAGTAAGATATGCCGCTTTAATTAATGAGGCACTTAAGCATGCTAAAGGAGAATATATAACTTATATTACAGATGATAATCAATATGAAGAAGAACGTCTTAAAAAGATGTCTAGTTATCTTGATGAGAATAAAGATGTTCAAATTATTTATTCTGCATCAAAAACGATTCATATAGATGAAACAGAGATGCCTATTAAAACGGTTGAGAGACCTGCAAAAAAAATTACGAATAATGCTCCATGTACAATTGATCATTGTTCTATTATGCATAGAGCATCTGTTTTACCAATTCTTGAAAAAAGGTGGAATTCTTATTGGGATGAAGATCCTCAGTTTTACCGGATAGGAGATGCACGCTTCTTTTGGAGATTAAATCACTATTGGGATTTTTATCCCTTAGATGAAATTTTAGATATCAATTATATTACTCCCCATTCAATACATGCGCAGTTATTTGCAGAAGAAAAAAATGAATTTGTGCAATTATTACCACCACAAAGAACATGCAAAGAATTAAGGGAAGACTTAAGAAGAAAAAGAGGGTGAAAAATTGAGTGACATTTATTTGAAAAATTACTGGCTATTAAATTTAGAGTATATAAATATTTTTTCAAGGTTAAAGCATTATAATATTCCTTTACCATTACTGAGTAATTTTTATCAATATTTAGATGAAGATATAAAAAATAAAATGAAAGATAATAATTTTTACAAGCAATTGTCAATTGAGCCAATAGCAGAAACACAGTTACAGTTAGAGTTTGAAAAAATAATGTCTGTATTTCAATCAAAAATAAAAAGAAAAAACCAAAATGGAGCAATCCTCCTAAATTCAGATTATCTCCGTTTTTCAGTAAGTAACTTTACCCACTTTAATCCAAATCAAACAAAGATATTAACTAGATCAAAAAAGACCGAACTCTATGGTCTTCCTACAGTTTGTGCACCAGATTATATAAATAAATCTGCTAATACCGCACATGTTTTTATAGAAAAAGCTAAAGAAATCTTTTTAAAGTTTAATAAGCACCCACTATTTTCAAACCTCTTTTTTCAAAAAAAATTACTAAGCGACCTTCCTATCATGATTGAGAAACTTAATATGGCTCATTTTATTTTTAAAGAACAAGATATTTCTGGTGTGATTGTCGGTACTACGGAAGATATAACAAGTAGAGCTCTTACTTTTCTTTCTAGTAGTGAGGGTATACCGAGTTATTGTCTGCAGCATGGTGCAGTAATGGGGGAAGAAGCATACTTTCCGGTTTTCGCAACAAAACAGGTCGTATATGGGAAATATGAAGAAGATTGGTACCTTCAAAAAGGGGTCAGTGAATCTCAAATCGAAATACTAGGGCACCCCAGATATGATGAGATCTTTGATAGAGTATATATGGATAAAAAGAATCTTTTTAATAAATTAAAAATAGACCCCTCTACAAAAGTGGTTTTTATTGCAACCCAGCCATTTAAAACTTCATTTTATACTGAATTGACAGAAAAGTTAGTGGAAGAAAAAAATATTACGGTCATTATAAAGCCACATCCTTGGGAAAAAGGGCGTAATTTAGTGGGAGAATATATTAAGTTAAGTAACTTATATCCTAATGTTAAATATATAACAAATGAAGTAAATATATATGATGTTATTTTACATGCAAATCTTGTGGTTATCTCAAATTCAACAGTGGGATTAGAGGCAATGTTATTAGATATACCTGTAGTTGTTTATAAATCTTTATTAGAGGAAAGGGATTATAAATATTACGATACATTAGATTGGCTTGTAAATCATTCTATGGAGGATATGACTAGCACGATTAAAAAGGTTCTAAATAATCCTTTACAATCAAATTTAGCAAAAGAATTAAGAAGAAAATTTATTAATGAAAACTATCCGCAAGAAGCATGCACAAAAAGATTAATAAATTTAATTCAAATTGAAAAAGATTAAAATCGTCACCATTTATAAATATTTGAAGTAAAAGATTATATCCTCAGTTTTCAATGATTAATATGTATTTTAAACTTGCAATAGAAACGTATGTTTCTATATCCGGCAAACTAGTTTATCTCTCAACAAATGGATTGCCTATGGAATTACAAACAAGTTGAAGAGAGGTTTTTTGCTAAAATTATTTTTTAATATGAGGAGGTATATATTTTCATGTTTTTTAAAGATAAAAATGTTTTAATTATTGGTGGAACAGGAACAATTGGAAAAAGCATTCTTTCTAATGTTCTACAGGAAAAGCCAAAAGTGGTAAGAGTTTTTAGTAGAAGTGAATACAATCAATTTTTATTACAAGAAGAATTTAGGGATAAAAATCGAAATATTCGTTATTTAATTGGGGATATTCGTAATTATGATCGAGTATTTAGTGCGATGGAAAATATTGATTATGTATTTCATGTGGCCGCGATGAAGCATGTTTCGTTTTGTGAATATAATCCGTTTGAAGCAGTTTTGACCAATATTTTTGGAACACAAAATGTAATAAAAGCGGCAATTGCTCAGAAAGTAAAAAAGGTAGTTTTTACAAGTTCTGATAAAGCGATTTCACCAACAAATAATTACGGTGCAACAAAATTGACTGCTGAAAGATTGATTACGTCAGCGGAATATTCAAAAGGTTCAAGTGAAACGACATTTACAAGTGTTCGCTTCGGAAATGTGATGGGATCAAGAGGCTCTGTCATTCCTTTATTTGAAAATCAAATTAAAGAAAACCAAAAAATAACTGTAACGGATCTTAGTATGAGTAGATTTATGATGACACTGAACCAAGCAACTATGTTAACAATTGAAGCAATGAAAATAGCAAAGGGTGGTGAAACTTTTATATTAAAAATGCCAGTTATTTCATTAAACGATTTAAGTGAAGTGATGATAGAAGAAGTTACAAAGTTATATGGATTGTCCAAGGAGAATATTAAAATTGAAGAAATTGGTTTAAAACCGGGTGAAAAAATGTATGAAGAACTTATGACACATGATGAATCTTTACAGGCTTTTGAATTACCAGATATGTTTATCATTCCTAGCCTATTAAAAAAGGGTACTCAATATGAAAATGCAAAAAGGGCGAAGGCAGGCTTTTACCGTTCTGATAATCAAAATGCTATTTCAAAAGAAGAGCTTAGAAATTTAATATTAAACCAGCAGCTATTAACAGGAGGGGAGAAAATATGAAAATATTAGTAACTGGTGGTGCAGGTTTTATTGGTAGGTGGGTTGTAAAGAGATTATTGCAGGATAAGCATGAAGTATGGATATTAGACAACTTAGCAAATTCAACTACTGCAAATATTACCGAGTTTGCACACGATCTAAATTTAAAACAATGCATTCAAGGAGATATTAAAGATAAAAAATTAGTTGCTCAATTATTTGAAAATAATTCATTTGACCTTTGTTATCATTTAGCAGCGAGTATCAATGTTCAAGATAGTATAGATGATGCTAGAGCAACTTTTGAAAATGATACAATAGGTACTTTTAATTTGCTAGAACAATGTCTTAATTATGATGTCAAAATGGTCTTTATGAGTACTTGTATGGTATATGATAAAGCTACTAATATACAAGGGATATCAGAATTAGACCCAATTAAACCAGCCTCTCCATATGCGGGATCAAAAATTGCTGCTGAAAACATGGTTTTATCTTACTATTATGCTTATAAGCTACCAGTAGTGGTTATTCGCCCATTTAATACGTATGGTCCATTCCAGAAAACAGGTGGGGAAGGTGGGGTTGTTGCCATTTTTATAAATAATAAATTAGATAATGTACCACTGAATATATATGGGGATGGAAAACAAACGAGAGACCTTTTATACGTTGAAGATTGTGCAGATTTTGTTGTGGCAGCAGGATACTCTGCAAAAGCAAATGGTCATATTATCAACGCTGGAACAGGGCAAGATATATCCATTAATAAATTAGCAGAATTGATTTCGGGAAATAAAGTAAGCATTCAACATGTAACTCATATCCATCCGCAAAGTGAAATTCAAAAATTATTATGTAACTATGAAAAAGCAAAAACAATATTAAACTGGGAACCAAAAGTTTCTTTAGAAGATGGAGTTATTAAAACAGAAGAGTGGATTAAATCTTTAAAAATTAATCCTAAGGAGAAAGAGTAATGGTAAGGGGAATCCTCGGTATGCATGGAGGAAAGCCTGTTAGAGAAACTTATTTACCATATGGTCAGCAACAAATTGATGAATATGATATTCAGGCTGTTGTAGATGTATTAAAAGGGGATTTTTTAACAACAGGACCAATGGTTCAACAGTTTGAAGAGGCTATAGCGAAATATGTGGGAGCAAAATACGCTGTTTCCTTTTCAAATGGTACAGCTGCATTGCATGCTGCCTGCTATGCAGCAGGCATAACTGAGGGAGATGAAGTAATTACAACTCCGATGACATTTGTAGCAAGTGCAAATTGTATTTTATACCAAGGGGGAAAGCCGGTATTCGCTGATATTGACAATGGAACATATAACATTAGTCCTAAATCTATAAAGGAAAAGATTACAAACAAAACAAAGGCTATTATTCCCGTACACTTTACTGGGCAGCCTGTAGAGTTAGAAGAAATACAAAAAATAGCAAAAGAAAACAATTTGATTATCATTGAAGATGCAGCCCACGCATTAGGAGCCACATATAAAAATAAAAAGATTGGTTCAATTGGTGATATGACAATGTTTAGCTTTCATCCGGTGAAACATATTACTACCGGAGAGGGGGGGGTAATTACCACAAATAATCCTCTGTTTTACGAAAAACTTTTTCAATTCCGTACGCACGGAATTGAAAAGAATCCTCGAAATCTTCTTGAAAATCATGGGCCTTGGTATTATGAAATGCAATTCTTAGGTTACAACTATAGAATAACGGATATACAAGCTGCTCTTGGCTTATCACAGTTAAATAAATTAGACTCTTTTATTAAAATTCGAAAGAAATATGTAGACATTTATAATAAAGAATTTAGTTGTTTATCTGAAATCATCATACCAAAGCAATTGCCTCAAACCGATTCAAGCTGGCACCTTTATATTATTCGTTTAAATACTAAATTATTAAAATGTAATCGAAAAGAAGTTTACGAGGCATTACAAAGAGAAAATATCGGTGTGAATGTGCACTATATACCCGTACATTTGCAACCGTTTTATCAAAAATTAGGTTATGGAAAAGGTATTTGTCCGCAAGCAGAAAATGTATATGAGGAAATTATTACGCTGCCTCTATTTCCTAAAATGACAGAAGCTGATGTGTGGGATGTAATACAAGCTGTGAGAAAAGTTCTTTCGTTTTATAGAGTTGCTAAAAATTAAATGAAAGGGGTGTTATTAAAATTGCAAAACCAAAAATTGTTAAGAGCAGTTACAAAAGGTGACATTAAAAAAGGAGAGATTATTACAGCTAATAAAGTAACAATGGAATTAGATGTTGTAGAAAATGCGCTGACCGAGCTTGAAGCAGAGGAATTATTACCTCAGGTAGCTGTATATAATTTGTCTGCAGGTACCCCAATAACAAAAGAGGTTATTGAACCTCCAAAGGTAGTAATAATTGTACTTTGCCGCTTAAAATCTACTAGGTTACCTTTAAAGGCAACATTGCCAATACACGGAGTTCCTTCCATTGAACGATGTCTTATAAATACATTAGCTATTCCAGGAAAACACCAGGTCATACTTGCTACTTCAGATATTGCACAAGATGACCCTTTGGAAAAATTTAATTTAGACGGGAAAGTTAAGATTTTTAGAGGTGATCCAGAAAATACCGCTGATCGCATGTTCCAAGCTGCAAAACAAGAAAATGCAAATATTGTCATACGGATTACAGGGGATTGCCCAGCTGTGTCACCTGAAATAAATACTTTTTTACTAGATGAACATTTGAAAAGTGGTGCAGACTATACACAGGCAGAGTTAAGTACGTTACCTGTTGGAACAGCAGGTGATATTTTTACATTAGAGGCAATCGAACGATTACTACAAACCCCAAAACCTTTAACTTATGCAGAATACCTTCCGTTTTATTTTATTAATAATCCACATTTATTTCGTATCAATGTAGTGAAACTTCCTCCAGCAGTTTGTTATCCTACTTGGAGGTTAACATTAGATGAACAACCAGATTTAGATATGTTCAATGAACTTTATAGAGGTCTGAATGTAAAATCTAAACCTTTATTCTTTCATCAAATAAAAGATTACATCCTTCGAAACCCTGAACTTATTGAAATTAATAGTCATGTAAAATTGAAATGGGCAAATCAACAATCATTAGTAGATGAGTTAAATAGAGAAACGATATTATAAATTAATAAATTGTAGTGCTTTTAGTGAGGAGGGAGTATCTTGCTTGAGAAAAAAATTGCCTTTCGCGCCGACGCATCTATTGAAATAGGTACCGGTCATATTATGCGTTGTTTAACACTGGCCCACGAGTTACGGAATAAAGGTGCTCAAGTATATTTCATTTGTCGTAAGCTAGAAGGTGATTTACATCAATATATTTTAAATAAGGGATTTTGTGTGTTTGTATTAGATGGAGATGGTGAAAATACAAATTTCTTAAGTTCAGAACACGGGAGTTATTTAAATTGGCTCAAATATCATTGGTTTGTTGATGCACAGCAGACCAATGATATTTTGTCGCAACTTCCCAAGTGTGATTGGTTAATCGTTGATCATTATGGATTAGATAATAGGTGGGAGTCTGCTTTAAGAAAAAGTATAAGGAAAATCATGGTAATCGATGATCTTGCAAATCGAATGCACGACTGTGATTTGTTACTAGACCAAAATTTATACGATAACCCTAATGATCGCTATAAAGATTTAATACCAGAGCACTCATTAGTAAAATTGGGGCCTAAATATGCTATATTACGGCCAGAGTTTCATGCTGCTAAGAAATTTTCACGAAAAAGAACAGGAGAAATTGAGAGGATTTTTATTTTTTTTGGTGGGCATGATGTAACAAATGAAACATTAAAAACATTAAGAGCCTTACAAAATATAAATCAAGATAACTTAAAAATAGACGTTGTGGTAGGAAGCCAAAATCCGCATAAAGAGGAGATTCAAACTTATTGTAAGAGTGTTTCTAACGCTTCATATTATTGTCAAATAGAAAATATGGAAGAGCTTCTCGTACGAGCGGATTTAGGGATAGGAGCTGGAGGAACAACCACATGGGAACGCTGCTTTCTTGGATTACCTTCTATTACAATTACAACTGCCCAAAATCAAATTGAAGTAACCAAGGCTGTAGCAAAGGTTGGAGCTACATGGAATATTGGTACAGCTGAAAGTGTTTCGGATAAAGCAATTATGGAATGTCTAAACAAACTTTTATCAAATTCTAAAATAGTGAAAGAAATGTCTAATAAAGCTCTTTCTATACAGTGTGCCAGTAATTCAAATGAAATAGCAAAAAATATTTTAGGAGGATAGTATGTTAGATATTGAGGATTTTCAATTGGAAAGGTTAGAAAAGAAAGATTTAGAACTTATTTTAAATTGGCGGAATGCAAAAGAAATACGTTCAGTTATGTATGAAGATCATCAAATAACAATAGACGAACATTTAAAGTGGTATGAAAAACTCGTAATGGATGAAACAAAGGTTGCAAGAATATTAATATATAAAGAAAAACCAATTGGATTTGTTAATTTTACAAAAATAGATGAAATGAATCGAACTTGTTATTGGGGATTTTATATAGGTGAAAAACAAAGTGTAAGATGTGCCGGAACTGTATTAGGTTTATTAGCATTAAATTTTATTTTTGAAATTAAAGACATACACAAAGTATATGCAGAAATAATAGAATCAAACTGTATTAGTTTAAATTTTCATCAGAAACTTGGTTTCCAAGAAGATGGAAGATATGAAGATTATATTTATAGGGACAATGATTATATAGATGTCATTACAATGACCTTGTCCCGTGAACAATGGGAGGAAAGAAAAGAAGCTATAAAAATAGAACTTGAAGGTGAAAAAAATGAGTAATGTATATATCGGAGGTAGAGAGATTGGCAATAGTTTGCCACCATTTATTATTGCAGAAATGTCAGGAAATCATAATCAATCATTAGATAGAGCGTTGAAAATTGTAGAGGCAGCTGCGGAGGCCGGGGCACAAGGATTTAAAATTCAAACATATACACCAGATACAATGACTTTAAATATAGAAAATGGTGATTTTTCAATTCACGATACGAAAAGTTTATGGAAAGGCAAATCACTTTATCATTTATACAAAGAAGCATATACACCATGGGAGTGGCATAAACCAATTTTTGATCGCTGTATAGAGTTAGGGATGATACCATTTAGTACGCCTTTTGATGAAACAGCTGTAGACTTTCTAGAGACATTAAATGTTTCATGTTATAAAATTGCATCTTTTGAAAATACTGATATCCCCCTCATACGTAAAGTAGCCGCAACAGGAAAACCAATAATTATTTCGACAGGTATGGCTTCAATTGCCGAACTAGATGAAACAGTAAGGGCTGCGAGAGAAGAAGGGTGTAAAGAACTAATTCTATTAAAATGTACGAGTACGTATCCTGCGTCTCCAAAATCTACAAATATAGTTACCATACCTCATATGAAAGAGTTATTTAAATGTCAGGTGGGTTTATCTGATCATACACTGGGTGTAGGAGTATCTGTAGCGAGTGTTGCCTTTGGGGCCACAGTAATTGAGAAACATTTAACGCTCTCGAGGTTGGATGGAGGAGTTGACGCTAAATTTTCAATGGAACCAGCTGAATTTAAATTATTAGTAAGCGAAACTGAAAAAGCATGGGAATCTTTGGGGAATGTATATTATGGACCTACTGATATAGAAAAAGATTCTTTAAAATTTAGAAGATCATTATATGTAGTAGAAAACATAAAAGCGGGAGAATTCTTTACAAATGAAAATGTTAAAGCTATTAGACCAGGGAATGGCTTATTACCAAAACACATATCCAAAATTATTGGGAAAAAAGCGAATAAGGATATCGAAAAAGGGACGCCTGTTTCATGGGATTTAATTTGATATCGAGGAAATGAGAGTGTTTATAGAAAGATTTATAACAAAAATACTATTTAAGTAGAGAATAAATTTTAAAGGCCCTGTTTAAAAACAGGGCCTTTAAAAAGGGCATAATATTTAACAACTGAAGGTACCTTCATATTACCATTATTGGAATATAGATACCATATGTTAGGTGTTGAGAAATAAAAAGTTCATTCGGCACAACAAAGTGGCCAGCGAAGCTAGCTAAACACTTGTTGCACAAAAGAAAATTAGGCCCTGAAAGTAATAGATATGTAACCTAAAGTTACATTTATAGTGTTAACAAGCTTGCATATATTATACGAAAAGGTATCTAGTAAAAAATTTATTTTGTAGAAATAAAAAAGAAATTGTCACCGGATCACCTTTTGATAAAACAGCGTACTTTCAAACATAATATATTCAAATCCTTATGATATATGTAAATAAAAGAGCAGCTAGTGAAAGCTAGCTGCTTAATACAGAAAAGAGAAGAACTACAGGGACGTTTAAATGAGTTCTGGCTTTCGCCTATCTTTAGTATTGACGGAATGTTTAGTTTTATGCTGAAAAACTTAAGAAGAGCATCTATAAAAAGACCTCTTTAAGGAAGAAATGAGATATTGAAAAGTGAATTAGGTTTTTAAAATTCAAGAAAATATATGACTATTTCATCATAATGTGACGATGAAACATAAAATAGTAGTTAACAAACTGGCCAGTATGGAAGCACAAACTTTGCATTTCAGCAAGGTAGGAACTATTTAATTGGTTTTGTACTGTTAATATTAGTTGCAAGTATTGATTGGGATCAATGGCAAAATTTATCTTGTCCAATGTATATTATTGGATTTGCATCAATTGTTATATTAAAAATACTACCAGAATCAACATTTACTCCCGTTAAATTGGGAGCAAAAAGATGGTTTCAATTTCCTGTTATTGGTCAAATTCAACCATCGGAGTTTTTCAAAATTGCACTAATTATATTTGTCGCAAATTTAGTAATGAATCATAACGCTAAATATATGATTCGGACATATAAAACTGATTTCCTGTTGGTTGGAAAAATTATGTTAGTCTCAATTCCTCCTATTGCTCTGGTATATAGCCAGCCAGATACAGGGATGGTGTTCTTATACGCAGCATCTATTGTATTTATTCATATCAGGGATTCAAAAGAAATTAATTGCATTTTGTACATTCATTCCGGTAACTCTACTATCTACATTAATATTTACATACGTAAGATATCCAGATTTTTTCTTTAAAGAATTAGTTACTAGGTTAAAACCTCACCAACAATCACGCAGTATAGGTTGGCTGAATCCAGCTGAAAATACAGATCAAGGGTATCAAACGCAACAATCTCTTTTAGCTGTTGGAAGTGGCGAATTACATGGAAAAGGATTTGGTCAAGGAAGTGTATATATTCCTGAAAAGCATACTGATTTTATTTTTGCTACCATCGCTGAAGAAGGTGGATTTATAATAGCGGCTCTCGTTGTATTGGTCTTGTTACTTCTTATATATCGAGTAACTATAATTGCTTATTCAGCAGAGAATCTGTTTGGTACATTACTATGTGCGGGGCAATTAGTGTTCTAACACTTCGAATCTTCGAAAATATTGGTATAATGCCAGTAAAAGGAATTGCACTTCCTTTTTTATCATATGGAGGAAGTTCACTGTTTTCAAATATGATAATGATCGGGCTTATCTTATCGGTGCATAAAAATTATAAAAAATACATGTTTCAAGTGAAATAAAAGTTAAGAATATGTTATAGATTAATTTGAAGAAATCCCCTTGTGCATCTATATGCACAAGGGGATTTCTATTTTAATAAAGCTGTGACTGTAAAATAGTTGTTATAAAGTGGATTCTCTTATGAAAAGTATGCTGTGTTATCACTTTTGTATGAATTTTTTCAACCATTAATCTTTTTGAAATCGTGTCATCCAAATAAAGAGATACTTTATTTAAACAGTCTTCAAAGCTGTTATAGGATATAATTTCATCTTTATTGAAGAACGATAAAAGATCAGACTTTTCTTCAATAATTTGAAAGCCTTGGCAAGCGGCAATATCAAACGTACGATTATTAATAGTATTATTTTTTACTTTATTTTTATTTTTATTTTGTGGAAATAGATGACTACGATGAGGATTTAAAATAAGACTAGCGTTGTTATAATAGAGCGCAACTTCTTGAGGTGGAATCCATTCTTCTATAATTTTAATTCTTCGGTGATTTTTCCATTTTTTTAATAACTTATTTCTCCAATGTCGGCCAATAATAGTATAGTGATAGGGGGTATTTTCTAAAAGGAAATGTATTAATTTTACTCGGTTTGGATAAGGATAGCCAATGAATAATACCTCACTTTTATATTTTATATTTTTTAGACTAGGTTTAAATACGTCTATATTAGTTGCTAATGGTAAGTGATATACATTGGTATATCCTAAAGCTGTGTAATATTTAAGTGCTTCGCTATCAATAGTAAATATAAAATCAAAGTTATTTAATAGAAGAAGAGAAGTATCTATATAAAATGGATCCTCAGTTAACCAGACAGCTAATTTAATGTTCCATTTTTTAAAATATTGAATTGCTTTTTGTGGTAGATGATTACCTAATAAGGTGAATACAATATCGGGATGAAAAGTTGTTGTAATGAAATCCAATTGTTGTATTAATTCACTCGGTTGTATCGCTAACCATTCGAAATTTTGATCTATAAGTGTTCCTTGTATGCTTTGATCTAGATATTGATAAATTTTTGAGTAACCAGAAGTAATGTATAAGAGTTTCATATTTCAACCCCTGCTTTAGGTTTAAAATATATTATGAGATAAACGTAACACTTTCTATTTCTTTACAACTAATTTTAGTAATACTTGTAGTAGGAGGAGTAACTGAATTTTCCTCTTCTAATGTGACGATACAAGTATTAGGGTTAAAATTTGTAAAAATAGCAGGTCCAATAATATTCCCAGATTTACCAGTCACAGTAACGACTTCGCCTGGCTGTAAATTTTTAAAAATACTACATACTTCACCTGAACAACCAAATAAATTGCATAAGAACAAATTTATTCCTCCTTTAAACAATATACTATATCATATGAAGTTTTGTAGAACGATGTGTAGACAAGTAACCTTTAGAAGAGAAAAAATTTAAATTAAAGCAATTTATTGAAATAATAGGTCAATAGAATGTTACATCTCAGGGGATACTGATTAGATTTTTCATGAAAAAAGACATTCATTAGAATGTCTTAAATATGGATTAAGCTAGAAAAATATGAATCATTTTAAAGAGTGGTTAAAGTAACACTTTCTATATCTTCACAACTTATGAATGTAGTATTGGTAGATGAAGGGGTTATCACATCTTCTTCTTCCAATACTACTGCACATATATTCGGAAAGAACAGTGAAAAAGTAGCAGGTCCAATAATTTGACCTGATCTAGTAGTAATTGTAACAACTGTTCCCGTTGGCCACGAAGAGAATAGAAAACAAGCTAAACCTGTACAATCTGCCATAATAAATCCTCCTAACTTTAAGTTTTAATTGAAGTAATAAAGTCCAAACATTTTATAGTGTATGTGGGAGTAACATGAAGTGCTTGGACTAATAGAAATCACTTTCTGGTTTTATCTCTTTATGATCAATGAGATAACTATTAAATCCTACAATACAAAGGTTTAATAAATACAATATGGTCAGAAGGTTTAATGAAAAAGATATTCTATGATATAGTAATTAGCTATTCCAAGGTCAAAATACTGTGAATAGGAATTATAAAGTGAGGAATTTTTCAGAGTAACAAATGGAAGTTTTAATAATGTAACAAAAATTGAACATAATCTTCATTAAAAAAAAGAACACAAATCAGTGCTCTTAGAAAGTAGACTATATGGCTTTCGGATTAGTATATACTATCATATGCTCGTTTTTGTTAAGGGTGTAAACAAAATTAAATAAAAATAATACATATGAGGTTTTTAAAAGAGTAATAGCTCAACAGGATGGATTTGCAAATTGGTTGTTGGTTACATATAAACTAAATAACCATAATTTCATTTGTAAATTTATATAAACAAAAATATTTGAAAACAAACTTTTCGCATTGCTAAATTGAATATTCCGGTTCTTATAAGTGACAAAGAATACTTTGAGAGAGTATTGAGACAAGGATAAACTGTAAGGAAAAATTATATAAGTGATTAATTAATATAAAACCATCCTATTATTGTATATGTGGACACTGGATGTTTCTATGTAGTTTGTTTCAAGTGACATATAATCCAATGTCTATTGGCATGTGATGTAATTAAATGTAGCTAGAATACAGTATAATATTGAAAAATATAAAGTTTGTAGTGTTTGAAACAAATTAAAGAAGTAACATAAGGAATTTACGCATAAAGTAATGTTGATGGTAAAATTAACAGAATTTTCATTTTAATAAGATAAAAATGTGATGTTTTTAACGTATAATAATTTTACTACGATGAAAATACGGCCACAAATTAGTTAATTTAAAAATTAAATTTAGATAGGAAGAGGATAATGAAGACCAGAGATAGTTATAAAATTATTGTCGTTGGTGCTGGGACTGCAGGACTATCTTCTACTGCACATTTATTAAGAAATATCCCCCTATTGAAAGAAAGTATAGCGATTATTGATCCGTCAAAAAAACATTATTTTCAGCCACTATGGAGTTTAGTGGGGGGAGGAATTGTTTCAAAGGAAAGTACAATGCGTGATCAAGAATCGCTTATTCCAAAAGGGGCAACGTGGATCCCTAAAAGTGTTGTTAAGTTATTTCCGGATGAAAATAAGATACTGTTAGATGACGGACTGCTGCTTGAGTATGAAATTCTTATTGTAGCAGCTGGTATACAAATAAATTGGGAAGGTATTAAGGGCTTAAAAGAATCTATTGGGACTAATGGGGTATGTAGCAATTATTCTTATACATATGTTGATTCTACTTGGAGAGAAATCGAAAAATTTAAAGGAGGAAATGCGCTTTTTACCCACCCTAATACTCCTATTAAATGCGGTGGTGCTCCACAAAAAATTATGTATTTAGCAGAGGAGTATTTTTGTAATAGTGGTGTAAGAAACAGAAGTGAAGTAATGTTTTATTCTGCAAACACTGACATATTTCAGGTTCCACGATATGCAAATACTTTAGAACAAGTACTAGAAAGAAAGCAAATTATAACGAATTATAATAAAAACTTAGTAGAAATTATCGCCGAAAAGAGAGAAGCAATTTTTGAAGATACGCAAACGCTGAAAAGAGAAACCATACCATATAGTATGATACATGTTGTTCCACCAATGGGGCCACCAAATTTTATTAAAGAGAGTGAAATAAGTGATTATCAGGGATGGGTAGATATAAACCCTTATACTTTGCAGCATGTAAAGTATAAAAATATTTTCGGACTTGGAGATTGTACTAATTTACCTACTTCTAAAACTGGAGCGGCAATTCGAAAACAAATACCTGTCTTAAAACAAAATATTATGGACGTACTTAGTGGAAGAGATTTGCAGGCTAAATATGATGGGTATACATCTTGTCCAATTATTACAGGATATAAAAGTCTTATACTCGCTGAATTTAACTATAAACATGAGCCTCAAGAAACGTTTCCGTTTAACCAAGCGAAAGAAAGGTATAGTATGTTTTTACTTAAAAGATTTATGTTGCCATATATGTATTGGAATTTTATGTTGAAAGGGATCCTATAGGGGAAGATAGAAAGTGGTTATAAAAATTGAAAAGCAATTTGAAATACCTATTTGGAGGGAATAGCTATGCTTTTAAAATATTTTTATGATGAAAAATTAGCACATGCTTCCTATTTAGTCGGTTGTCAGAAGGAAGGCGTAGCAATTGTAATTGATCCAGGTCGCTATATAGAACAATATATAGAATTTGCTAAGAAAGAGGGAATGGAAGTAATTGCTGCGGCTGAGACTCATATTCATGCTGATTTTCTTTCTGGGTCTAGAGAACTTTCCAATCTTTATCATGCAAATTTATATGTATCTGATGAAGGAGATTGTGATTGGAAATATCAATATCTTAATGAAGGTCGATACAAATTGGTTAGAGAGGGCACAGAGTTTAAAGTAGGTCATATAAAATTTAATGTAATTCATACCCTAGGGCATACGCCTGAAAGTATTTCTTTTTTAGTGACTGATACAAGTCAAAATAATTATACGAATGATAAACCGATAGGAATATTCACAGGTGATTTTATATTTGTAGGAGATATAGGAAGACCGGATTTATTAGAAACTGCAGTCGGTATGAAAGATACTGCAAAAATAGGAGCGAAACAATTATTTGATTCTATACAAAAAATAAAAATACTTCCTGATTATTTGCAAATATGGCCATCACATGGTGCGGGAAGCGCATGTGGAAAAGCATTAGGAGCAATTCCAACTTCTACATTAGGTTATGAAAAGATGTTCAATTGGGCATTTCAGTGTAATGAAGAAAGTGATTTTATATCAACTTTATTGACGGGACAGCCAGAGCCTCCAAAGTATTTTTCATTAATGAAGAATTTAAATAAGTATGGTCCGCCAATTCGTAAGAAGAGAAAAAGTAATGTTATTAATACAGTAGAAGAACTTCAAGAAATTTTGAAGAGCGTTCATCAAATAGTTGATATAAGGGATGTAGAGAGTTTTGCTGCAGGTCATATCGAGAAGTCAATTAACATACCTTATAACAATTCTTTCACAACTTGGTGTGGATGGTTATTAGATTATAAAACAGAAACGTTAATAATTCTAGATGAGGAAAAGGTTAAAGTGGAGGCAATTATTAGAGAATTTGAATCTATTGGGTTAGATAATATTATTGCTTTTGCACCCTTAAAAGTAATACAAAGACTTGATAGATTTGAAAGTTACAAAGAAAAAACATCGATTGAATTATATCCGCATATAAAAGGTGGAAGCGTTAAGGTTATCGATGTGCGTAGTAAAAAAGAGTGGGAGGAAGGACACCTTCATGATGCAATACATATCACTTTAGGTAATCTATTTGAACAACTAGATTATATACCGAAAGATTGTCCAATAGTTTTGCAATGTCGAACCGGATTACGTTCCGCTATAGCAGCTAGTATTTTACAAAGAGCTGGTATAAAGGAAGTAGTGAATTTAAAGGGAGGATTTCTTGCATGGAAAGAAGAAGGGCTTCCTTATACAACATGCAATCTCAATGTGTAGGAAAATATTATATGCTAGGTAAGAATAATTAAAAGAAGTTATAGATGACGTGTTAGAAAAGGGAATCATAATTGTCGCAGATTCAGGAAATACATTAGGATTATTAATTGATTATCCAGTTAAATATGAAAATGTAATATTTGTTTTAGCATTAAATAATTTAACATTGGATCCATCTTTTATGGAATGGCAGTGTTGGAAGTACTTAGGTATTATCAATAAGAACCCAATTTAAAATTCTCTTGGATGCAAGAGAATTTTTTTATTGGGAATAGTAAGGGGGAGGGGAGGTGCATTACATATGGGAAAAGGTAGAAGTAATAATGCTGGTAAAAAGCAACCGAATTTTGATGATTCATCTAATTTTGCTAAACAAAGCCAACCGACAGAAAAGAAGAAGAAATAAGAACAGGAGCTCTCTTGATAAAGGGAGCTCCTGTTAAAAGTGGATTGACGTTTCACAATAACATATCGATGGATTAACCCAATAGCCATAAATACAAGGTTTTAATTTTTACGAAGGGCACCTAATTTAATATTATTGTCCCGCTTTTTTATACTTATTGACGCGTTAAATCCATTTGAGATGCTCCTTAATGGCGTTGGGCGTGACCTTAATTAAAATTTTTTAAACCTAATGGGACTTACCATTAAGAGGGCGAGGATTAAAGTAATCCATGCATTACCATATGAAAACAATGCCATACCAGCCAATGATAATCCTGCAGCTGGAATAGGTAATCCCTTAAAATATCCAATAGTTGGTTTAATACTAAATTTAGCTAATCTTAAAGCACCCATTGTTGGGAATAGGATAAATGCCAAAGAAGTTAAAATAGAAGGGGTTGCTATCGTATGAAATAAAAGCGCAGGAGCGACGCCGAAACTAACAATATCAGCTAAGGAATCCAATTCTACGCCAAACTCACTGTTCACTTTTAATTTTCTCGCAATTCTTCCATCAAGAAAATCTAAAACAGCTGAAAAGAAAATGAGAATGGAGGCTGTTCCTAAATATTCACTCATATTCAAGGTAATTGAGAAAACACCGCACAATAAATTTCCAATCGTAAATAAATTCGGTATAATTTTTACAAGCTGATTAAACAAGTTTGTTCCTCCTAAATTAATTAAACTTCACATTTCTGTAGCAATTTCTATATATTCTTCCGTTATTCTTAAAAATATATGACTATTGTATTACTGTAAGCTAATTAAATTTCGATAAGAGAAAAATCGACTTCCTAAACGTTACGCTGATTTATAATAATGTTTAATCATTTTCGGTACGCGTTATTGAATATTAGCACCTGATAGTTGATATTTCGAGTAGTCAGGGATTTTCCGATTCTGGTGCAAAAAATTCAAGGTAATTAAAAATAATCTCTAAAAAGGAGACATAATGATACTATTATTCTAAAAAGGTTCGTGGTTGGTATCGAATATAAAATGGGGTTTTTATACAAAAAGCACCCGAAAGGGTGCCTTTTGTATCTCTTAAAATGACTGAAGATGCGTTTACTTGAGTTCATTAGGTAGTTAGAGACTATCTTTAACGAAAATGTTGAATAGTTCATGATCATTATATATATCAATTTAGTAATGATTAGGGATTTAGAAAGTTCCATGGAAAGTACATATCAACCTCATTGGAAGATTGGAAATTTAATAACTGGTGATACATTTTACTTAACGCAACATTTTGGTGCGCAAATGAAAAATTTTAAAGTCCACACAAATGGTACCCTAGAACGATTTCAAACAATAGAACTAGAATTAAAATAAAATTTTTGCAGGATCAATTAAATTCATTTCTTGTTATGCAAACACATTTTCAGCGAAAATAACGTCTTCACTATTTTGCGCAGGACAGACTTTATAAAAAATGGCTACGTTTCCTGATTTTGAAATAATCTTCTCAAATTGCAATCCTGCTTTTCTAAAAGCTTTACTGCATCAACAATAGAAGTAATTGCTAAAAAGGTTATTCAAATGAAATTTATAAAAGCTTGATAGGCGATACCAAGTGAAAATACCGTAGCTACTATATGTGCAGTCCATTTAGGCATATTTAATTTCAATACGGTATTGTACAAGATTCCATATACGATACAAATAATTAATATAAATGCAATGAATTGAAGAACTAATAAAAATAGCGGTTGTCTCATTTATTTTCACTTCCTTTATTTAATATATTAATATAATTTATTTAGAAGTGAAAGTTTTATTTTTATGAATTTCCAAAAATGTGATATGAAAGGAATAGTGGTAATCACAAGAATTACTGCAAAACTATAATGTAACTAAAAGTATTATTACGAGATCAGTAAAGTAGTAAAAAAGGTCGCCATTCAAGGCGACCTTCTTTACTATGCGTTATACCCAAATAATTTTAAATCTTCTCCTGAATCTGAAATGATTTTCTCAAATCGTAATCCTACTTTTTCTAAAAGCTTTCCTGAGGCGATGTTATCTATAGAAGTAATTGCTACAATTCGTTTCATGCCGAGCTTTTGTACACCGTATTCGATTATCGCAGAAGCTGACTCGTAGCCATATCCTTTTGAACGGAATGTTTCTAAAAAGGCAAATCCGATATCAACGTCTTCTAATGAATCTCTTTTAATAAGGCCACACATACCAAGTGGAGTGAGATCTTCTTTGCGTTCTACTAAGTAAAGACCAAATCCGAGTTTGTTATACATATCGATGGGACCGTTTACAATATAATTTTTTGCATCTTCTAAGTTTCTAACTCCTTTGTCACCGATAAACTGAATCCATGCAGGATCGTTTACTAACTCAAGAATAAAAGGAGCGTCTTTTATATCAAACCAACGAAGATTAAGACGTTCAGTTTTAAGGACTATCAATTATTACACCACCTTTAAAAAGTTATAACAATTAGTATGGATTGTGTAAAACAAAAGTGCAACATATTTTAATGGGGGTGTTTGTTCACATAAAGTTCGTTTGTTTTGTATAGAGAGATATTTTATAATTAGGATTGATTGTAAAGAGTGAGATGCTTATACAATGACTCCTAGGTGACTAGGAGTTTTTACTATATAACTATCATTATTACTAAATATGACACACTACACATTCTACTCAAGGAGGTACATAATGAAGAAATTATATAATGCATCGTTTACGTATTTGATTATCGGTTTATTATCAGGGATTTTCGCCAGGGAGTATGGTAAGTATAAAGGGATTTTAGGATCTACTTTGTTAAATCTTTTGCATACACATACACTTGTACTTGGATTTTTCTTCTTTTTAATTGCTTTAGGATTAGCAAAAGTATTCGCGTTTCATGAAGTGCAAGGGTTTAATAAGTGGTTTGTTTTACATAACATTGCATTAACATTAATGTTAGGTTCGCTAGCAGCGAGAGGGCTTCTTCAGTTAAATGGAGCTGACTTTAAAGGGTTAACTTATATTGTAGGGTTTTCTCATTCGTTGATGGCAGTTACTTTAATTTGGTTTATGTTGTTAATAAAGAAATCGTTTAAAATGTAGTAAAAAAAGAACTTGTAGCGTGTGCTGCAGGTTCTTTTTTGTATGTTCAGATTTCAATAATCTCATTTTTCTAATTATTTTGTATAAAGATGGTATACTTGTTTTAAAATTAAAAAGGAGAGTTGATTATGGAAATAACAATTGAACATGTAGTAAATGAATTAAAAGGCATACTTCCTGAAGATCGAGTAGTAATAAATATGACAGTACGAGAGTTACATAGTAAAGATGAATCTTACCACGTTAGTAGTTTACCTGATGTAGTTGTTTTTCCAAAAACGACCGAAGAAGTTAGCGCGATAATGAAAATAGCGAGTCAGCACGGAACAGCTGTCGTTCCATTTGGAGTAGGGTCCAGTTTAGAGGGACATGTAATTCCTTACGAAAAAGGAATTACAATGGACTTTTCTCTTATGAACAAAATACTTGAAATAAGAGAAAAGGATTTTCTTGTGAGAGTACAGCCAGGGGTGACGCGCTCTCAGCTTAATAAAGAATTGAAAAAGTATGGATTATTTTTTAGTGTAGACCCAGGAGCTGATGCAACGTTAGGAGGAATGACTGCTACAAATGCGAGCGGAACGACAGCGGTAAAGTATGGTGTAATGCGTGATCAAGTTCGAGATTTAGAAGTCGTTCTTGCTGATGGAGGAGTAATACATACCGGGAATTTAGCGGCGAAGTCATCATCAGGTTATCATTTAAATGGTATTTTCGTAGGATCAGAAGGAACACTTGGATGTTTCACGGAGTTAACTTTAAAAGTATACGGTATACCAGAACATGTTATGGCTGCGAGGGCATCGTTTCCAACTATAAATGATGCAGTAGAAGCTGTAATTAACATATTACAAGCAGGTATTCCAATCGCGAGAATTGAACTCGTTGATGAATTATCTATGAAACAAGTAAATTATTATAATGAAACAAGTTACAGAGAAGAACCGACACTGTTTTTAGAGTTTCACGGCAATGAAGCAGGGTTAAAGCAAGATATTGAATTTACGAAAGAAATCGTTCTTGATCATAAATGTATAGAAATTACGTTTGAGACGGAAACAGCAGCGAGAAATAAACTGTGGGATGCAAGACATAACTTAGCGTACTCTTACGTGCATAGTTATCCTGGTAAAAAGCTAATGAGTACAGACGTATGTGTGCCAATTTCGGAATTAGCTGGAGCGATTCAACATGCGAAAGAGGTATTAGATAAAGTAGGGCTTATTGGCGGTATTCTAGGTCATGTTGGAGATGGGAATTTCCATGTACTCTTAATGATTGACACAAATGATAAAGAGGAAGTAAAGAAGGCGGACGAAATAAACGAAAGTATCGTTCTGTATGCTCTTAAACGAGGAGGAACGTGTACAGGAGAACATGGCGTTGGAATCGGAAAACGAAAGTATCAAGAAGAAGAACATGGGGCGGCATTATTTGTAATGGAGAAAATAAAGAAAGCTCTTGATCCGCAAAATATTTTGAATCCGAATAAGGTGTTTCAATTAAAAGATAGGGGCTGAGTGGATGAAAGTAATATAGCTGGAAAGTATTTTGCATTTTGGACCGGTTGCTGCACTCCCAAGTGTATTAGCGGCAGTATGGCATAACATTGCAGGGCCAATATTAGCAACCATCTGGTCAAAAAATAAAAAGAATACTTTCAGCGATGAAAATGTATCAATAAATATAGAAAAATAGGAATGATAAATAATGCAAAAACGTATTGTACATTTTGAAGGAATGGTTGTATTTTTAGCCACGATTTATATGTATTCGATATATGAGTTTAGTTGGATTATATTTTTTGTATTCCTTTTAGCGCCGGATCTATCAATGTTAGCATATGGGATTAATAATCACGTTGGTGCGAAAATATATAATGTATGTCACACATATATCATATCCATATTAATTGTTCTAATAGGTGTCTATTTTAAGATAGATACCGTTATTATGATTGGTTTAATATGGACAGCACATATTGGAATGGATCGAATGTTTGGATATGGGTTGAAATATGAGACGGATTTTAAGGATACCCATATTCAAAGATTATAATTGCTTTTGAGGAGAGGGATACGTTGAAACAGAGAATTACTATCGAAGAATATAACATCAAATGGGAAAGTGAATTTAATAAGCTACAAACTCTCATTAACGATGTGATGGAAGACAGCATTTTATCCATTGAACATGTTGGGAGTACATCTGTTAAAGGGCTTGCATCAAAACCAATACTAGATATTGATGTTGTAATAGAAGAGTACGAAATTTTTCATGAGGTAGTAAAAAAACTTGAGAAGATAGGGTACTATCATCAGTTAGAATGGAGCTTTAAAGGAAGAGAGGCGTTTGGAAGAAAGGATATGTTCGTTCCATGGAACGAGGGAAATACAGTTTGGATGGAACATCATTTATATGTGTGTGATAAAAATAGTGAAGAGTTGAGAAGGCATATAGCGTTTCGAGATTACCTTCGTGAACATACTGAAGTAGCTAATGAGTATGGAAACTTGAAGGAAGAGTTAGCAAGAGAGTCGAAAAATCGATCTAGTTATATTGAGGGTAAGACCGTATTTATTACAAATATATTAGAAAAAATAAACTAAAGCAGCATGGAATACATGCTGCCTATTGTTTTGAAATAGAAAGCTGCCATTATAAAACAAATGCAAACTGGCCCTGTTGATTGATGCGGTTACTAAATATAATAGGAAATAAAATAGAAAAGAGCGGAAAAGAGGGAGCTTATGTACATACCAAAATATTTCGCAATACAAGATGAAGAGATGAAGTACGAAATAATGGAACAAAATAGCTTTGCGACATTATTTTCTCAACATAACGGAGAACCATATGCAACGCACTTGCCGTTGTTATTAAATAGGGAGACCCTTACTTTACATGGTCACTTCGCACGGCCGAATGAACAGTGGAAAGATATTGGGACTCAGCAAGTACTAGCTATATTTCAAGGACCACATAGTTATATCTCTCCGTCATGGTATGAAACAAACAATGCAGTACCAACATGGAATTACGTTGCAGTGCATGTATACGGTGAATTAGAAATTGTTGAAGATGAAAAGACATTAGTAGATTCTCTTCAAGATTTAGTAAATAAATATGAAGATCCAGAGAGCACCTACTCACTTAATGATGTAGATCCAAATTATATGGGAGGATTAAGTAAGGGAATAGTTGGATTCAAAATAAAGATAAATAAAATAGAAGGAAAAGCGAAGTTAAGTCAAAATCATTCTGTAGAGAGACGAAATTTAGTTGTGGAGAAACTTGAGAAAGTTGGTAGTGAGGGGAGTAAGAGGATTGCGGAGTTGATGAGAAAATAAAGTCTACATGAAAGGAAAATATTCTAAATAAGCGTATTTAAAAAGACCTTCTTAATTGAAGGTCTTCCGTTTTTTAAAGTGCTTTTTCAGTTGTTGTTGAGTTGTAGTCTTTACTTACGTCAACGGATTGAACAAGGTCAGGTCTTTGGGGTGCCGGGAAATCCGCATGACCTGCTTGATATGTAAATGAACTATTTAGACCAATAGATACAATGCTTAGTACAGATAATCCTAAAACGATAGAACTAATTTTTTTTATCATTTTAATGCCCCTTTCTCAAACGTTTTTTCTTTTGCTTGTAACGCTTTATGAAAATACTCACTTGCTTTTATATGGTTATTTTCATCGTAAAGTTTAACGGCTAACTTTTCTGAATATTCTTGAGTATAGTTATATAAAGATTCTTTGTCGAAATACGTAATTCCTTCAAGAATAATTTTTTCTAAGTCTTCAGTTGACTCGTTATTGTTAAGGGACTCTAAAATTTTAAAGTGAAGCATATATTCTTCATTGTTAAGTTCTGTACAAATTTTTAATCCTTTTTTAATAAATTCTGAAGCGATATTTATTTCACCAAGTTTAGAATGTTCTCTTGCTTGTAAGAAAATTGCTTTAAAATGTGTAGGCATTTTTGTTGTCACTTCAGATAAATGACGAATAGCTAATGTTGATAAGTTTTGATTAGCATATAGCCACCCTAAGTTATTACGTACTCTTAACAGTAATGATTCTTCATCCTGTTTCTGTAAAATGTTGATTGCCGAATTATATTTTTCCTCTGCTTGCTCGTATTGTTTTAAATATACAAATGCTGCGCCTAATACGCTTTCACAAGAGGCGACATTCTTTTCATACCCTACAGCTTTTATGAAGAATTCTTTCGCTTTGGTTGCATATTCAATAGCCTCAATTGGCTGGTAAAAATGATAATAGAAAATAGCCATTCGATAATTAAATTCCCCTTTTTCTAGATCATCAATGGCATTTACCAGTAGTCTCGCAGCTTTTTCATAATGTTCACTTGCTAAATTATAATTTGTTGTTAAAGTAGCATGAATTGCTTTAAATAAATGATAGTAGTAAGAAAGTTGGTGATTAGGTGAAATCGCGTAAGAATCTATCTTATTAAAACTGTCTTTTGTGATACTTAAACCATCAGTTAAAACTTTGAAACGAAAATTTAGTAGAGAATAGTATAATGCTAAGTTTTCATCTTCTTCAAAGTTTAGTTCCTTTTCCTCAATTTCATGCTTTAAGTTTGTCGCTTGGGACACATCTTGTTTTAGCATAGCCAAATACCAGTCATTAAATAATTTTGTAATTTGTTCATTACCTTGTAGTTGAACGTTCATGAAATCCCCTCACTTTTTGAATATTCTTATAAAATATAGTATCAAAAATAAAAATATTTAGAAATGATGTTTTATATTTCTCAATATTTGTTTAACAAGCTTACGGGTAATTCTATTGGAATAGTGTAGAATTTATTTTGGATTAAAGAAATGGCATCGGGGGATGTGCATTTTAAAGTTTTAGTTGAGTGGGGGGATATAAAAAGGGTGCGTTCACACAATTTATATGAACGCACCTTTTTACATATTAAACAATCAAGTCCCACAAAAAGTACGATAAGGGCGATTCGTCGGTGCAGGCGGAATGCAGTATTCTTCTTGATCTGTAGAATACGCATAAGGATTTGATAAAGCTTCAAGGAGTTTCTCCAATACGCTATAGTCGTCATTTGTAACAGCTGCTTCTAGTGCTTCTTCTACACGGTGGTTCCTCGGGATGATTGATGGGTTATTATTTTTCATCATCTCGTAGGCGTTTTCTTTCGATTCTTCTTGTTTTTCTAATCGAGATTGCCACAGTTTGTACCAGTCTTTAAATTCAGGACTATCGAATAGAGGGGTATTTTCTAACGTATCAAGAGTTAATGAACGGAATGTATTAGTGTAATCTGCTTTATATTTCTCCATCATTTTTAAAAGTTGCTCAATAAGTGATTGATCTTGTTCTTCGTTGCTAAATAGTCCTAATTTCTTTTTCATTCCAAGGAACCAATTGTTTTCATACTGTACGCTAAATTTCGAAATTTCGTCTTGAGCGATTTTTAGTGCTTCTTCTTCATCTTCGTGCAGAATTGGTATTAAAGATTCTGCTAATCGGGCGAGGTCCCATGCGGCCATATATGGTTGATTTCCATATGCATAACGGCCTTGTGTGTCAATAGAGCTAAATACGGTTCCTTGGTCGTAATTGTCCATAAATGCACAAGGACCGTAATCAATTGTTTCGCCACTGATCGTTATATTGTCAGTGTTCATCACGCCGTGAATAAATCCAACAAGTTGCCATTTTGCGATAAGACTTGCTTGTTTTTTAATGACTTCTTGTAGTAATGAAGTATATCGGTTTTCATGGGATTCACTTTCTGGGTAATGTCTTTTTATCGTATAGTCAGCTAGCGATTTAAGGTCCTCTATTGAACCACGAGCTGCAGCATATTGAAATGTACCGACCCGTATATGACTACTAGCGACTCTAGTTAAAATTGCTCCAGGTAATTTTGTTTCACGATATGTTGGTTCCCCGGTTGTAACAACTGCTAAACTGCGAGTAGTCGGAATATCAAGTGCATACATTGCTTCACTAATAATATATTCACGTAGCATCGGACCGAGTGCAGCACGGCCATCTCCTCGGCGTGAATAGGGAGTAGGGCCAGAACCTTTCAGTTGAATATCGAAACGCTCACCTGAAGGAGTAATTTGTTCGCCAATTAAAAGAGCACGACCGTCGCCTAACATATTAAAATGTCCGAATTGATGACCAGCATATGCTTGAGCTAATGGATGAGCTCCTTCTGGAAGTCCATTGCCAGCGAAAATGGCAATTTCAGCTTCCTTTTTCAGTTCTTCAGGGGTTAAGCCAAGAGATATCGCTAATGAATGGTTTAGTTTAACTAACTCCGGTGAACTTACGGGAGTAGGGGGGATTTCTGTATAAAATGATTGTGGTAAAGTCGTATAACTATTATCTAAATTCCAACCTGTTTCATTATTTTTAGTCATTGTATCTCCTCCTTTTTGTATTTTAAATTATGTATTTGTACGTATATATTCTTTGTAAAGTTAACTAAAAGTATAATATAATATAATATTTCCCCTTGCAATCTATTGTAAGGACTTCATTGCACTATGTCTATTTAACAGCAAATTTAAAACCTCCATTTTTAAAAATGGAGGTTTTATTATTATTTAATTTTTACAATTATTTTTCCTTTTGCTCTTCCAGACTCTGAATATTCCATTGCTTTTTGCGCATCTTCAAAAGGAAAAACTCGATCGATTACAGGTTTGATTTGTCCAGCTTCAATATAGTTTGCAATAGTACGTAATTGATCCCCACTTGGCTTCATAAATAAAAATGAATATTGAGCATTATGCTTTTTTTCAAGTGCAGTAAGTTTTTTGCTGGCTAATGAAAATAAGAGAGTTTTAAAGAATCCTGAACCAAATTCTTTACCGAAGCGAGCATTCGGCATGCCTGAAACGGAAACAATGTTTCCTCCCCTTTTTATAATATTGAATGATTTTTCAAGTGTTGCACCGCCGATTGTATCAAATACGGCATCATAATTTTTTAGTATATCTTCAAATTTCTCTGTTTTGTAATTAATAATTTCATCTGCGCCAAGAGACGTTACTAAATTCGCACCAGCTTCACTAGCAGTCGTTGTAACAATGGCACCCATTATTTTTGCTAGCTGAATAGCGAAAGTACCAACACCACCGGATCCGGCGTGAATTAAAATCTTTTGTCCTTTTTGTAATTGCATGATGTCATGTAATGCTTGATATGATGTTAAGCCAACGAGTGGAATCGAAGCAGCTTCCTCAAAACTTAAATTTTTCGGTTTTAAAGCTATATCATCTTCATGAATGGCTATATACTCCGCGAAAGTACCAATCTTATTTTTTCTTGGACGAGCATATATTTCATCACCAACTTTAAAACGAGTTACTTTTGATCCAACCTTCGTGATGACACCGGCAAAGTCGTTACCAAGGATTAGGGGCATTTCATATTTCAGTAACATTTTTACTTTTCCGTCGCGTATTTTAAAATCAATTGGGTTAATACTAGCTGCATGAATTTCTGCGAGCACTTCATACTCATTAATTTCAGGAGTAGGTACCTCTGCCATACGCATTGGGACTTTTCCATATCTATCAATTATCATTGCTTTCATTTCTTATACCTCCAAGTTTTAATAAAAGTTTTGCAATAGCTTCTCAATATCTAATACAAGATTTTTTAATAAACCTAATTTTGTACGTATATCAATATAATAAAAATTCTTTGTACCTTCTTTTCTCATTAAAATAATGCCAGCTTCTCGTAAAATCTTAAGGTGATGTGATACTGCTGGACGGGAAAGATGTGTTTGCTTCGTGATTTCTCCTACACGTAATCCTGTTTGACATTCCGTTTCCATTAGCACTAATAAAATAGCTTGACGCGTTTCATCACCAATTGCCAATAATACTTTTTGAGAATCAATAAAATCTTTTTTTATAATATTTAATTGTTCTTGTTTATTCATTTCAATCACTTTGCCTCCAGGTAATTAGTCGAAAGGTTTAAGATGATGAACCATTACTTCGATACGGTAATGCTACATGATTGTTGTATGAGGTGCAATATTGAGAAAGAAAATCGAGACGAATGAATTTTTTATTGTTGAAAATTATAGGGAGATAGAAAAGGGATTGGAAGGACTACATAACACAATAGATGAGGTTTTAAAAACAAAAAATGATGTAACAATAAAATAAGCGGTCGTAACCTTGTATAATCCATAAGGTTACAATCGCTTATAATGTTTGTATTATTTTTGATTTTTACGATAGAACATGGTTCAACGTAAAGTACGTTCTTTTGTTTTACACTTTCATACAGACACAATTCAGGTGGATTATAGATGTATGAAAAAGTAAAAGTAATTTGGGGCGTAATCTATCTATATGATAATTTAAAATGAAATATAAGTCTATATCTTTGTTGTTTTTTTGATTATATTTATGTCACTGAGCTCAGAACAATGATGTGGAGGGTAAATATATGAAATCGAATGATGTACCAGTTTTAATTGTTGGAGGAGGATTATCAGGATTAGCATCTGCGCTATTCCTTGCAAAACATAACGTTGATTATTTACTGGTTGAAAGGCACCCGTCTACTGCAATTCATCAAAAAGCAGGTGGAATCACTTTTCGTACGATGGAGTTATTTCGAGAATTGGGTTTAGAACAAAGAATTAGATCAGCGGGTAAAGCGTTAGAAAATTGCCGCGGAAGAATAGCAGTTCATACAATAGCTGAGGCGAATAAGGAAGAATTGGTACAAATGAGGGCGGCTCAGTATGGAAACGATGAAAAGTTACTTCAAAAAATAGAAGAGATTAGTCCATCAAAACAAACCGCTTGTTATCAAATTATTTTAGAAGAGATGATGTTACAAGAAGCGAGAACACTAGGCGGAGAATTATCTTTTTATCATGAATTAGTTTCTTATGAACAAAATGAGCAAGGAGTAATCGCAACGATTCGGAATCGCGAAACGGAAGAAGAAAGTATTATTTATTGTGATTATGTAATTGCAGCGGATGGAGCGAAAAGTAAAATACGTAAGCAACTAGGGATAAGTACGGAGGGACGAGGTACAATCGGTGGCTATTATATGAATATTTATTTTGAAGCGGATTTAAGTGAGTTTATACAAGGAGATGCATTTGGTTTTTCTATGGTACTTCATCCGGAAGTTCTTGGTGCGCTTATTCCAGTTGATAACGAAAGAAGATGGATTTACCATGTATCCTACGATCCATTAAAAGGAGAACGACCAGAGGATTTCACTATAGAACGTTGTAAACAAATCATTCAAACCGCAATTGGAAGCACAAATGTTGAGCCGGAAATAGTAAGTGTTTTACCGTGGAAAGCGGCTGAAAGTACTGCTACAAAATTTCAAGAAAATCGTATTTTTTTAGTTGGTGATTCCGCACATATTATGCCGCCAACAGGAGGGTTTGGTTCCAATACAGGAATACAAGATGCACACAATCTAGCCTGGAAATTAGCGGCTGTTATAAAAGGGAAGGCAAAACCAAAACTGTTAGAAACATATCGTGAAGAGAGATATCCTGTTGCAAAATTAACGACGGAGTATGCGAGTAGTTTGTTGTTCCGTGCTGCAAATAGAGAGGAAGGCAGTTTGAATAATATGGATGGTTTAGCTGTAACTGTCGGGTATCAGTATTGTTCAGAAGCAATACTAGATGAATCAGCCACTCCACATAGAATGGATATCGTAGATTTGAATGGAAGACCTGGAACACGAGCACCTCACTTTTGGGGGATGTATAAAGGGAAAGAAGTTTCTATATTAGACTTATTTGGTAACCATTTTGTATTACTTACTGGAGTAGACAATAGTTCTTGGGCTGAAGCTGTATATGATGTTTCATCTAAATTAGGGATAAATATTAAAGTGTATCGAGTTGGGTTAAGCGGAGATTTTATTGCTCAAGAAAATGTTTTTTGTGAATTATATGGGATAGAGAATGAAGGAGTTGTACTAATTAGACCAGATGGCTTTATTGGATGGCGTTCAGAAAAAGCAGTGGTAAATCCAGATGTAATGCTGGAGGAGGTAATGAGTAATTTATTATGTGATTTTTAAGTAACTAAGGAAGTATTGTCTTTTATAGGACGATACTTCTATTTTTTTGGCTTAAAAAATAAAGATTGTGTAGTGAAGAGACATTATTATTATAAAGATATATGCAAATTAATTCTCTTTCTTTTTTTGTTATTAGAATTTTTTTAGTTTTTAGTTTTAAGTGTTGACTATTACTAGATTGAACCATTTTTTTATTGTATTATATTTCTTAGGGATTACATATTACGCTAGGGAGTGGGACTGTTTGACTATTGAACCTCTTATTTTATCAAATAAAGAAGTATATGTATTAACTGGTATGTTTGACCGTGAAACTATGATTGGAATTGAGAACCCCTTTGAAAATTGGTCAGATGAAGAAATAGACAAAGAATTAGATGTAATGCACGAGCATTGGACAAACGAAGAACTACTCATAATAAAAGAAGATGAAACATTATGTAACAAACAACTTTTAGAATATTTCCGCATTTGTTTAACTACAGGATTTGTTATTGAAGTACAGATAGGTAAAAACAGCGCTTTAGAAAAAAATATTTTCTATTTTAGTGAAAAAAAAGTTATACAAAATGTAATAACAGATGCTAACGGTGATAAACAATGTACATTTAAAGAATGCGGGACACCAGAGGTAGCTTGGCAATATATATATCAAGCATTACAGCCTAAAAATACTTTCTCTTGTCCAAATTATACATTTAAAATCCCTTCTTCTGCATATAAGGAAACTATTTTAAATCAATCAAACAAGCAATTAGTAGATTACTTGAAACTTTACTTAGATGATGAAGCTTCCTTAGAGTTAGCAAACATTATACATAATCGTGAAGAATTAAATACTGTTCAAGTTCATTATTATATAAAGGACTCATGGTCTACAGATTGTATTCAGTTTTTATATAGTCAAAACCAATATTGGCTAATCCAAAAAGTATTAGATAATGAACAAACACAAACAAATTTTATTTGTCTTGATACCTTTACTCTTACTGAAGAGATAAAAAAGATGGTGCTTTATCTTAAATCATTAGGCGGTGAAACAAGGTGAGCGGTGAAATTAAGGTTACTCCTGCCCATTTAAGGAAACTGGCTTCTAATATAGAACAAACAGCTCATGAGCTATCTGAAACATATCAACGTATCAATCAGCAGTTATTCGATCTGCCTTTCCAGATATCTGGAAGAGATGCTGTGTTAAATCAATCCCAATACGCAGGATCAATGTTAGCTACTATAACGACCGCTTTAAAAGAACATAGTGATTCATTAAGAAAAGCTGCTGATCGTTTTGAGAAGGCTGATCAACAAGAAGTTTCATTTGGAGAAGAAGCAATTGATATAAATTGGTTCGCACCGTTTGGTGGCGATATTGGTGATTGGAAAGATAACCCTGCAGGGTCTGCATTTACTTTACTGGGTACTGTAACGGAAGGTGCAGCTGCCTATAAATTGGCATCTTTACATAATAAAGGCTTGCGTGTAACACCCTACACAGATAGAAAAGGAAAAGAAATGGTAAGATTTCAAAATCGGACCGTACTAAAGGATAAAAATGGACTTAATGTGATAAGGCGTACAAAATTACCTTTAGCCGAAGTAAAGCAAATAGACGATGTAAAAAGACATGTTTTATCACCAAAAGAATTTCTTAAAGATTCATTGAAATTAAAAACAAATGCTTTAGGCTATGCAGCTGTAGGATGGGATGTAATTAATGATACAAAGGAAAATATTGAAAATAAAGCGTCAAAAACTAAGATAGCTGGTGATATTATTGGTGATGCAGCAATTGGGGTTGGTACAACTGCTGTAAGTGCCTTTGCGGGAGCCAAGCTAGGTGCAGCTGTTGGAACTGTTTTTGGCGGTCCAATCGGAACTGTTGCTGGAGCTTGTATTGGCTTTGGTGTTTCTATAGGAGCTAGTATAATAACAGATGGAATTAAGTTTAACAAAGGTGATTGGAATCATGATGGTAAACAGGATTCAATAAAAGATAGAGTTAAATCTGGAATCGGAGCAACTTTAGATAAAATTTTTTAGTTTTTAGGAGAGTAATATGGAAAAATACCACGGAAAAAGCACAGAACAAATTATTCAGAAATTGATGCCTGGCAGTGTAAGATCGAGTGTCGTTATGGTATGGGTAGTTATTAATTTTATGATTTTAACCCCATTTTTATTTCCTCCAACCTTTACTATATACTTATACGTGATTTTACCTTTTATTTCCATTGCTAATATATGGGGAGTATGGGTATTTTTTTATAAACCAAATGAGCCAAGGTTGGTACACATTTTATATAATGGATTTATGGGGCTAACTTTTTCTTTTGGAAGCTTTATAGTGATTCAAAAGATTGCATATACTTTTATTAAAATTGAAACACCTCTATTTTTTATTGTTACTTTTCTGCTTTACATTCTTACAATCTATAAATTGATTTCTATTGGAATGAAAAGTTTTTTAAGGCGATTAAACAATGAAGAATATAAAAATTTCTCCAATTGTTTATTTATCAGGATTGGGATATGTTATTGGACAAATATGTATAGGTACATTATCACAAAACGGTTTAGCGACGGTCTTAATTTTAGTCTTTTCTTTATTGGCTGTTGTGTTTAGTATATCTGGAGCGTATATATGCATATATATTGATTTGAAGAGAGAGGAAATGGATGGGATGCATAATGGACAAATATAATGGCAACAACATAGTGGATTGTATACGAATATTAATACCATTTGATATAAGGAATGTTGTAGGGGCCTTTATGTGGGTTATCATGAATTTTATGCTACTTATCATTTTATTCATATTTCCACCTTTCAATATATACTCTTACGTAGCCTTACCATTTTATGTGATATGTAATCTATGGGGAATTTGGGTTTCTATTCATAAGCCTCGGCAGCCTCAATTGCAACATTTACTATATTCTGGATTTGTTGCTTTAAGTATTTCATTTTGTAGCTTCATAGCTGTACAAAAGTTAGCTTACGAATTCGTAGAAATAGAGTCACCTTTATTTTTTACTCTATCGCTTATTGCATATAGTTTAATTGTTTATAAATCTGAATTATTCTGGATTAAATATTTTACAGCCCGCTTAAGGGGGACAACTGATCAAGATGTGAAAATTCCTAAAATTGTATATTTTTCTGGTTTAGGTTATATGATTGGTCAAGTTATTATTGGGATTTTGAGCCAAAAAGCTATGGCGATTGTGCTAATCGTTATATTGTCATTTATTTCAGTTGTTTTCCTAGCGCTAAGTACACATTTGTATTTTTACTTTGATTTCAAAAAACAAGGTATTACTTCGCGACATTTAAAAAAATTACATTCTCAAAAGAAGCCTAGACTGTCAAGAAAGGAAAGGAGACAATCCACGGCTGCTTCGGGACATGTAAATATACCACATTCTCAAAAGAAACCTAAACTTACAAGAAAAGATATACGAAATTAAGAATTTGTAATTAAATAAAACCTAGGTTTACGTAAATATCACGTCAAATGATAATAGAATTTTATCTTGTATGAATGGAAATTAAAGAAGTTAGATAGGAATCAGGCTGTACAGAAAAATTCGATAGGTTCAAATACTAATTAGTATGAGATATATAACTTATACTGGTTAAAGCTTCGTCGTACTGAAAAAATAATATTCACAAATATTAATAGGTTTGGTATGATTAATTTCGACAAGTTAATCGAGGCCGGAGATATTTGAGATAAGCCATACATTTATTTAGGGATACAGAAGTGTCCTCTAAATAAATTATGGCTTTTTTTATTGATGAACTGTAATCAATAAGGAGTTACATGTGAATAGGAGGGATATGGAAAATAAATAGTATAGTAATAACATAGGGGAATTGTATTTGTAAGATTGGAATTTTCATATAAGCTTATAAAAATAATGAAAGTATATCTTCTATTTCGTGTAAATCTCATTAACTTGTTGAAATTTGCAACGTAGGAAGGGTTAGAAGGATGAGAAAAATTATTAGCGTTTTAGTTATTTTCTTTATGACGGGAAGTATCTTTGCTGGGGGAGCTGTTCATGCGAAAGCAGAAGGGAAGCATGAATGGAATACGAATAAGTTTTTAAATATTGCACATCGCGGAGCAAGTGGACATGCACCTGAGCACACTTTTGCTTCTTATGATTTAGTGAAAAAAATGAAAGCGGATTATTTAGAGTTAGATATTCAATTAACAAAGGATGGCCAATTAATTGCAATGCATGATACAGCGGTTGATCGCACTACAAATGGAACAGGCGAAGTACGTGATAAAACGTTAAGCGAAATAAAGAGTTTAGATGCAGGATCATGGTTTAATAAAGCGTATCCAGAAAAGGCTAAGCAAGAGTATGTTGGGCAAAAAGTTCCAACTCTTGAAGAAATTTTTCGAAAGTATGGAAGAAGTATGAAGTATTATATTGAAACAAAATCACCAGATGTGTATCCAGGAATGGAAGAGAAATTGTTGGCGTTGTTACAAAAATATAATTTAGTAGGTCAAAACATGTCTTCTAGCCGTGTTATGATTCAATCATTTAGTAAAGATAGTTTGAAAAAGATTCATAGTATGAATGAAAATATTCCGTTAGTTCAATTGCTTTGGTATTATCCAAATGAAAACAATGAAATTGTCGAATGGTCTGGCATTACACATGAACCGAAAAGTGTAACGAATGATGATTTTCAAGAAATTAAAAAGTATGCAGCTGGTATTGGACCAAACTTACGTAATGATAACGGAGAACTAATTATTGATGAGTCATATATGAAAATGGCTAGGAAAAATGGACTGTTAATTCACCCTTATACAATTAACGAGAAACCAGATATGAGATTGTTAATCAAATGGGGTGCTACAGGAATGTTTACAAATTATCCGGATCGATTACATAGTGTATTGAAGGAAAAATAAGTGGAAAAGGGTATACCAGTGTTTTAGGTATACCCTTTTTAATTTAACTCCCCGATAAACAGAATCTCTTTTTCATAGCATTCATCTTCATCATAAATAATTTCTTGAAAGCGAAGTGTTTGGAAGGAATGATAAACTGAAATTTCCTATGTCTCCCCAAAATCAATTTCATTTGAAAGAAGGATCCATTTTTGACATTCACTATTTCTATTAAAGAAATTATGAAAATAGTCCTCATTTTTAAATATAATGATTTGCGAATCCCACAAATTATTTATAGAAATCAAAACAACAACTCGATATGTATGTGTATCGCTCGGTTTCATATTTATTAAATGATTTGCTTGATTTAATAAGGTTTGAATACACAATCGCTTTACTTTTCTAGGTGTTTTACGAGAGTCAATAAAAGCTTGCGAAACTGGCAATAGCATATTCCAATATTCATCGTTATAGAAAGTAGAAGGGAATGTTTTTGTATGTTCCTCAATTCGCTTTATCATAGTGTTTGTTTTTCGTTTCATACCACGTATTTTCTTTTCACGCATTGAGAGTCATCTCCATAAATTTTTGTAATGCAGCAGAGTGATATATATCTTTTCTAGTAATAAAAGTAGTAGGAACTTTTTTGAAGCTATTTGGTAAAGGATTGAATGATATGTCATGTTTGTGACCATTTAAAATAGACTTCATCATAATTGCTACGCCCATACCTGATTTTACACATGCGAGTATCGCTTCAATTGTTCCAAACTCTAATACTCGTTTAGGTGAAATTCCTTCTTCTTGAAGCCAATCTTCTAATAAATTTCTATAATAGCACCCGTGACTAAATGCAAGTAAATTCATGTCTCCTATGTCTTTAAAGGAAGATAAAGGCTTTTTGCTAATGAGAACTAATTCTTCTTCATGAAATATATTTGTATGAAGTTCAGCATGCTGAGTGGTTCCAGCGATAAACGCCCCGTCTAGTTTTCGTTCTAATACAAGTCTAATCAATTGTTCCGTCGTATTTGATTCTAAAATCAATTCGACTTTTGGGTATTCCTCATAATAGGCCGTTAATATAGATGGAAGTCTTACAGCGGTTGTAGATTCTGTACATCCAATTTTTAAAGTGCCTCTTGGTTCGATCCCATTACTTTGAACTGCTTTAACAGACTGATTCATTAAGTGGATAATTTGTTTGGCGTATGGTAATAAAATCTCACCGTTAGAAGTTAAAGTTACACCTTTTCCGTTTCGGTAAAATAAAGGCACACCTAATTCGTTTTCTAGTTGTTTCATACGCATTGTCACGCCAGACTGTACATAGTTTAAATTTTTAGCTGCGTGAGATATGTTTTTTTCTTTCGTAACTTCGTAAAATACAGTTAAATCTTTTATATCCAAGTATCATCCCTCCATAAAAGGTATCATTTTTTTTGATGGATTATATGATAAATCTTTATTTTATATGATATCAGAACTTTCATACAATGGAAGGGGATGGAGGGATTATTGTGTTAATGGAAGAAAGGATGAATGGTACTTATAAGTGGGTTATGTTAATTTTTGCGACAGTTGCTCAAACAACAGCGACACTTATAACGTATGGTGTTGGAGCATTTGCTTTATTTTGGAAAGAAGAATATGCACTTACGAATACGGAGAGTGGATTGTTAGTAAGTGTTGTAAATATAGGACCGCTATTTTGTATGCTTTTTGTTGGGCGGCTACTTGATCAATACAATGAAAAGTTGTTAATTTCGATAAGTTTATTTTTACTAGGGGGTTCGTTTTTACTGACTAATATGGTCAATGGATTTAATGGGTTACTCTTTGTACTTTTATTAGTAGGAACGTTTTATAGTGTTTCGCAGCCAGGAGGAAGTAAGGTGATAATGAAGTGGTTCTCAAAAGAAAATCGCGGGTTAGCGATGGGGATTAGACAAGCCGGTATACCGATTGGTGGTACATTAGCGGGAGTATTGATCCCGTTTCTTACAATAAAATATAATATGGCCTATGCGGTAAATAGCATTGCATGCATTTGTATAATTGGAGGGTTTTTATTTTTTATATTTTATAAGGAACCATATATTCAAGAGAAAGTTAAACAAGAACGTAGTAAACTTTCTTTTTGGATGCAGTTAAAAGAAGTGATGTGTAAAAAAGAGTTGTATGCAATTTATATAACTGGCATTTGTATGATTTCATTGCAAATGGTGTTAGTTGCACACTTTATAAAATTTTTAGTATTGGAACAATCAATCACGCCAATTTTAGCTGGAAAAGTATTTTCCGTTATGTTCTTTTCTGGAATGGTTGGTAGGGTTATATTAGCAGCTACTAGTGATTTATTTTATAAGGGGAATAGGCGTACCCCCTTATTTATAACTGTTTGTATTTCTATTTTCTTCATTCTAATATTAGTAATGAGCATACATACAATAACGAATGTATTGTATGGCGTAAGTGCATTGTTAGGGTTCTTTTCAATTGGATGGTTTAGTCTTTTTATAACTGAAGTTGCGGAATCAGCAAGTGAAGAATCGGTAGGGATGACAGTGAGTTTTGCACTTACATTAAATCAAATTGCTATTATTGTTGCGCCTGCTTTATTTGGTTATATTGTAGATAAGAAGGGATATACGTACGCGTGGTTATGCATAGTTGTATTACTAACTATTTCAGCGGTTAGCTTATATAGGAAGTATAGAAAATGAAGGAATGTTAGCAATGTAAATTTTTTATGAAGAAAGTCTAAAGAAATGTTGAATGAGCGACATTTCTTTTTTATTTGTTGTATAATCATAATGTAAATGAGATTCGTTTTCAATTTCGTTCATTACCTCTTTTGAAATTACCTGTAATTTTAGCCATAATTAGCTGTTTTTCTTTATCGTTATTTGCA
>NZ_JBMOWC010000044.1:0-39321 GCF_049310765.1 Bacillus sp. PSXD-155
TATTTTTAAATTTGTTAAAGCTAGTGTATATTGTGATCTATCTTCTTTAGTGATAGGAGTTTCAAACATTTCATGAATTTGTAAAATAGCAAAAGAGTCTAAAATTTCCTTTGTAATATAATCTCCATATTTTGTAGTGATAGTATAATTCCCTGGATCAAAACCCTGTATTTCTGTAGTACCAAGTTTATTTTCATTTACGTTTAGTGTTGTTAAAGTTTGATAAAATTCTCTACTTGTATTGCAATTCTTAGAACTTAAATTTCTTAATCTATCATAGCCATAATCCCATTTGTTATTTATTCTTTGTAGTATGTTTAAGGTCACGCTTTCTAAAGAAAGCAATCTGTAATCATCACTTTGGATAGCCAATAATCTTCTAATTGTTTGAAGATAATTTTCAAAATTTGTTTTTGCTGCTGTTTTTTGCCCAACCCTCATTAGAATAGCAGATTTTTTAATTCCCCATTCAATTTCCTTTTCCCCAACGTCCCAGTGCTTTAAATAATTGAGAACTTGATTAACATTATTTAAAGCTAAGTTAAATAATATTTGCTCGTAAGTAAGTTGATGTCTTTGTAATAAATCAAGTGGTAATTTGCTAAGTAACTCTCTGTATTCTTCAAATTCTTTTTTGTTACAATCTAATCGTGCTTCTTTTAATAAAGAAAACAAAATAGTTGTATGTTTTTCATTTAAATTTTGTCCTAATTTCTTAATTAAATTTTTAAATTTTTCTTGTTGGAAAGGATCTAATGGAATATAAAATTTTTCAAAACACCATAATATTTCATTTATATAGTTTATCTGTTCATTAATAGTTAAATCGGATATTTCATCGATTTTTTCTCTCGAAAATAACCTTATATAAAATGCGTGAGTACGGCGTATTTCATTTGGCATAACTGCCCATCCAGGATAAGTTTTTCTATTATATTCTAAAGTTTCTAAGCTTAATTGATTCTCAACATAACTTTGATGTGGCCATTGTGTCTTCTCGTTTCTGTCTTTGTAAGCTAAAAATTCGAATATATCTGTAAACATAGCGTGATAAGGTTCTTTTTCAGAAGAGTAAATGTCCTTAAAATCAATTAATGTTATACCTTTTGAGCGTAGCTCACCTTGACGATGTTTTTGTCCATATCCAATCATATAAATTTTTGGCATTTGCTCCCCTAAATTGTTTCTAACCCATGTAGTCCATTTTTCAAAATTTGGATCATCGCCGGAGAATCCTAATAAAACAAAGGTTGTCTCCATAATAGATTGTTGTACCATATTAACAAAAGGACTAAACTTTTCCGGATAACTATCATAATCATTTTTAGTAAATATAAAAGGTCGATTAGACGGAAAGCTACCGTGCAACTTAATTATTCTTGGTGCAGTGGAACGAGGAATATCATTAATATCATAAATTATTTGATAATTACGTTCATATACATTTTTCTTGGTACGCTCTAATAAAGTATCATAATTAGTAGTAAAAACATCTGCCCATGGAAGATTTAGCAATTTTTGATGTAATAAGTCTGGTTCATAATTATCATCTGGTATAGCATCTTTTAGAGTTTCATCTAAACTAGTTCTGCCATACTCGTCTACGTATAATTGTCCAACTTCAAGAACATCTTTATACATAACATCTGGATGATGGCTTAGATTATTAGCTAATTTTTCTCTTAAATCACCCCATAGAGCCATTCCAGAAAAACTACTCTCTATTTTTCTTGCATTCATACTAAAGCCTGCACCAATCATTACAGAAACACGACTTTTCCCATCTTTTGACCATAAATTATCTCGTATTACTTTGAGATGAGGATAAAGAGATAAACTTTCTTTAAAAAACTGATCAATATTTTTAGTACTCAATTTCTAATCACCTTTCTTAATAAGGAAAAATTGTAAGGAAGTGTTTTATTTTATAATACGATTTGGGAAAAGCCTTGTCTATTTGATTTGGCATTTGCATATAGTATTGCTATTTAAGTATTTAAATAATTTATAATACGTTATTTTAAAGAAGTAGTGAAGGATGTTTCAGAGTATTAAATGATGATAAGAGTGAATGTATCTTAAAATAAATACGAATAGAAACCTTCTAATTGTATAAGTAATCTTATGGGAATTTTCTCGTTTCCTCTTTCTTTATAACTTTACATCATTATATTATTAGATAAAAAAGAGAGTCCCTTAGTATAGGAACTCTCTTTTATGTATATCTTCTATTTTTAATCGATTACGATTTCATTTATATTTAGTTTGTTTAAGATCTTTTTATAAAAACGCATTACTTTTTGAGCATGTTGTATAGCCATTAACCCATCTTGAACAGTAAGGGCTTCGAAATACGGATAACGAATATCTGTAGCATAACCATTCAGCTGCACGCATTGTTCTAAAATCAATGAGAACTCCTCATCTAATCTACAACAAGATTTGTGCAGCATTAAAAGGTTATGAGTTTTAGGAACTGGTCTACCGTTTAGTGCAAGAAATCCTTTTAGAAGTTTCTCCACGCATTGTTGACTATGATAACAGATAATTGCAGTGGGGAAAGGGTTCATATCAGATAAGTAAATAGCAGAATCTAAATCAGATTTTGCAATGAATACCCACTCTTTTAGATCCTCAATATTTCTCATATAGGACCGTCCCTTCTAGTGCAATCTTATGTTCCATGGTTACATTACGGCTAGCACGTTCTTGAAACTCTTCTGGCCCATACACTAAAATATCAACTGGCGTTTCCATTACATCGTAAATCCCCCAATTGATACGATTAATGACTTCCCTTTTTCTTTCTCCTACACCTTCCACAACAATACAGAGATCAAAATCACTGTCTTCATTTGGTGTGCCATATGCATGAGAGCCAAAAAGGATGATTTTTTGGACAGAAGACACAGTTTCACGAATCTTTTGCACCAATAGGTCCAATTCTCTTTGTACCTCTTCGTTAATCCGAATCACCCCTCGGATAATGTAATTAAATTGACGTTTAAGTATATTATACATGCGTTTCTCTTCTCCTTGCTATTATATATATTTTTTTTATTGTTTTCTTGTTTTCCAACGTTTTGCAATGCTTGATAACATTCGTATACCCGCTTGAATTCTTATAAGGGTCTACCGTTTGCACTACTATTCCCTCTTTTACTTATTAAAACAATATATGGTACAAGCCTTTTTCCTTTTGCAATATTGATAATAATGCTGATTGTAGATATCCCCCTAGTTTTATTTTGAAAGTGTATTCCCTAAGTTTCTTAGATATGAAATTGATAAATTTGTAATCCTATGTACGGTGTACAAGTCAAATGAGTGCATCAATAGTATCGATGCAGCATGGATAACCCCTTCCTCCTGCACAATGGAAATAACATATTGAAGTAAATTCGCCTGCTTAATAAGTGTATGTATATATACTGGATGGGCATTTGAATCTATATAAGTATCCTTCCTCTGGCCTTCAAGTGCTTCATATATTTGATTTATCTCTAACTCGCAAATAAATTGAAATAACTTATAGTCATGATGTGGTTCCTCTAATATTGGCTCAATCTTTGTAAGCAGAAACATGTAATGCTTAATATTTGTAAACATTGCGAATTGGATAGTTTTAAATGTCCTCATAATAAAAGAAGGAGACAAAAAAACATGCCTCCTTTTCGCCCCCTTGTATATTTATTTTAGAAAAATAATCCCGCTTAGATTATAATCTTCGCTAACTCCTGTTATTGAATACTCACCTGCAAATATGAACTTAAGATGAATACAGTAAAAGTTACTTACCGTATTTCTATTTTTCCTATCTCTGTGAATTTATTCAAAAAAAGACATTGAACTAGGTCGTTCAATGCCTTCTCTCTTCTTAAATATTTGTGTACTCGAAGTACAATTTTTCCGGTTCTCCATACTTATTAATTTCATTCTGATATACAGCAGCTAATTGCTGTGACATTTCAATGCTCTCCATATAGGATAATGAAGTAACTGCTTCTATTTTTTCTTTAATGTTATTAGGAAGAACTGAATAAGATAAGCTCTCCATCTTACTACCTAATTTAGTTTCTGTAGCAGCTTCATAATAAATCTCAGTAATTAGAACTTCATTATCATCTGGATCGTACATATACCCTCGGTTAACTGTAATCATATTATATGACTCCTCTCTGGTTTACAAATCCTAATCTCTAGTGTTTTTAGCATTGCAACAAGTACCCTACTTCTATATACATTCTCTAGTTTTTAATTTTTATATTCCACTCTTTATCTAGTTTACTATGAATTAGAAATTAATCTCTTTCTTTTATGTTAAATTCAAAAATATTTAACATAAATAAGAAACGCTGTAAACCTAGTGCTGTTATTCACATTATTTTTTATTTTTATTACCTGTGTGCTTAACTTTTAAACATTTAGGTACCTTATACAATCGCAGACAGGATATGTTTCTATTAAATAAAGGCCCATTGTTTCATGGTTATTATGAGTACTAATGACTCTCATATTCTTTTTCTTATGCCATACTTTGTAAAATTTCATATAATCTCTCCTCTAAATGAAACAAAAAAGCACAATAAGTGTACTTTTTTATTTCGCATATTATTAGCCCCGAAGGTCTACGTACAAGTGATTCCTAACTTAAAGACAACAAAAAAAGGGTTTCTTTAAGTCGATTAAAAACGTGCATAGCAAAAAAAGCTATATATACACTAATCGGCTCAAAGAAGCCCTTTCACAATTGAAACAAGACACAACTTGCTTCTACAACTCAACCACAACACAATAAGGTGTGGGAATAAACGGAATCAATTAAACAATAAATATACGTTTATATTAAACTAATTTTATGTCATATTCAAACGTTTTTAATGAAACGAAGATAAGAAGGGACTTTCTATGCAGCTGTTATATGTATTGAAGAATAGTGCCCCTATTTCCCCTACTAAAAATCCCTTCTTATTTTCAATTCTTGGTGTTACTTCATGTACTGCAGTTCGAAATATAGCTTTTCTGGTTTTTGATTTTGGTCTAAATAATAAAGTATTTCTTGAATAGTTTCTTCTTCTACTTCCATACTTTCCATATAAGACATACTTTCGTTTTCTTGGATCTTTTCAAAAATGGAAGTAGGTAGCTTGTCTGCAGCAAACACACTCATTTTACTTCCTAGCTTTTGTTCGGATGCAGTGTTGTAGAAAATTTCGTTCACATTGACCTCATTATCATCTGGATCGTACATGAACCCTCTTTGTATACGTAGCAAAGTAGTGCTCCCTTCTTATGTATTCCTTCAATAAAAAGACAATATTTATATATATTGCTATTTCGAAAGAAGGTTTCAAAGAATATTATTTCTTAAAATCCGCACTTTGTATAGAGATAGATACAGGATAATTGGTTTTCTCAAGGTATTTTTAAATATTTCATTCTTTAAAAAACAAAGTTAAACCCACCACATCTGTGAAGGATTTTCTTCAATTAAAATAGATTGAAGATTTTTTGTTGCACGTTTAAATCCTTCTTGAATAGACATGAGTGGATCTTCGTGTTCAATACTTACAACATAATCATATCCATATGTACGAAGTGCACTCATCATTTGCGACCATTCTTCTAAGCTGTGGCCACAACCAACAGAACGGAACGTCCAAGATCTTGTTTTCACCTTACCATAGGGCTGCATATCTGTTAATCCATACATGTTTACATTCTCTTGGTCAATGTAAGTGTCTTTTGCATGAAAGTGATAAATCGCATTTTCTTTCATCAATAACTTAATAGCAGCGACAGGGTCAATTCCTTGCCACCATAAATGACTAGGATCTAAGTTGGCACCTATCGCATTACATGTCTCTTCACGTAGTTTTAGTAATGTATATGGCGTATGTACTAAGAAACCACCGTGAAGTTCTAAACCAATTTTCACACCATGTTCTTTTGCAAATTCACCAACTTGTTTCCAATAAGGAATGAGCTTTTCTTCCCATTGCCATTTTAAAATATCGTTGTATTCATTTGGCCATGGTGCAACAGGCCAATTCGGGTATTTTGCGTTTTCATGGTCACCTGCTATGCCTGAAAAACAATTCACAACAGGTACGTCTAGTAGTGAAGCTAGTTGAATGGTTTTTAACAATGTTTCATGGGATTCTTTTGCAAAAGCAGTATCCGGAGATAAAGGATTTCCGTGACAACTAAAAGCGCTAATGATTAAATCTCTTTTTTGTACATGTTCTATATATGTGCTTCTGGCTTGTTCGCTTTCTAATAATAAATCTAAGTTACAGTGCGATCCTCCAGGATAACATCCTGTACCAATTTCTACAGCATTCAAACCGGCTGCTTGTACATAATCTAGCATTTCTTCAAACTCCATATGAGAAAAAAGTGTTGTAAATACTCCTAATTTCATTTATCTTCCCGTCCTATCTACATGTGTGTTACTACTCTCGTAAATTGCATCAATAATTTGTGATACTTGCAGCGATTCCTCAGGTTTTACAATTAATTCCTCGTCGTATAAGCAAGCTTTTATAAAGTTTTCTGCTTGCAAAATTCCAGGATCACTGTTAGATTCTATCCAAATAGGTTCACTATTTAATAGCATATTATGTTTTGTTGTATATAATTCAATTGGAAAAACATTCATTCCACCGTTTACTCCGGAGATACTTACTTGTTCTTCATCATTTTTAATATTTGCTGCCCAAGAAGTTTCAAATATTAATGATGCTCCATTTTCAAACTTTATGTATGCGGTAACATGATCATCAACTTCAAATGTTTTATAATCATATTTCCCCCACATGTTTATTTGATTTGGTAGCTTACTAACTGCATTATAGACACTACCAATGACTTCTGTTTGTTTGGGATTTCCAATTAACCATAGTGCTAAATCAAGAAGATGACAGCCGTAATCTATTAAACTTCCTCCACCTTGTAATTCTTTATTTGTAAAAACGCCCCATCCTGGCACTTTTCGGCGACGGAGTGCCTTTACACGAACAACAAGAGGCGTTCCAATCTCATCTATCATCATTTTTTTTGCAACTTGTGACTCCTTCATGTAGCGATAATGATAAGCGATAGCAAGTTTTTTACCGCTGTTTTTTGCAGATTCTATCATTTGTTCACATTCTGTCGCTGTTAAAGCCATCGGTTTTTCACATAATACATGTTTCCCTGCTTGTAATGCTGCGATAGAAATCTCAGAATGAAACTTATTTGGTGTACAAATACAAACAGCGTCAACTTCTTTAAAGACTTCTTCATATGTTTCAAATACATAGGGAACGTTATATGTCTTAGCGACTTGTTGTGCGCGTTTTATGCTTCTATCATGTATAGCCGTAATCGTACAATATTCATGTAATTTTACAAATGCAGGGATATGGCAATTTTGTGCAATTCCTCCTGCCCCTATTATTCCAATGCGTAGTTTTATCATGTCTTCCCCTTTTCTCATAATGGAATTGTAACAATTTGTTTTGTTTCACTTGATTGTATGGCTGCTAAAATGACTTCTAACGATTTCATTCCATCTACACCATTAATTAATGGTTCCTTATCAGATAGGATAGACACTACAAATTGCTCAATCACATGTGAATTACTTTGGCCAACTGTGGCGTTTGATTGAATTTTATTAAGCTCATATTTTACAACTTCCCCATTTTTATATTGGATAATGAGTGAGTTAGTTGGGTCATCTTCTAGGCGAAGAGTGGCCTTTTCTCCATAAATAATTGTTGAATTATCTTCTTTGCTAACGTAAGACCAACTTGCTGCAAGTGTTCCGATAATACCACTTTCGCTTTTTAATATGCATACCGCACAATCATCTACATTCGAAAATGTTTTCGCGCTTGTCTCAACAAAGGCACCAACCTCTGTAATTTCTTCATTAAGAATATACCGAATTAAATCCGCTTTATGTACACCTAAATCACCCATTGCACCAAGAAAAGCCTCCTCTTTTTTAAAGAACCAGCTCTCTTTTCCATCTACACTCCAATTTTCAGGACCACTATGACCAAACGCTGTACGAAAGCTATATATTTTGCCGATTGCACCACTTTTAATCATTTGTTTTGCCTTTTGATGAGAAGCAACAAAACGCTGGTTATGGCCAATCATTAACTTTTTACCGCTTTTTTCAGCAGCTCCAATCATCATTTCCGCGTCTGCTTTTGACGTTGCCATTGGCTTTTCACATAGCACATGGATACCTGCTTGTAATGCAGCGATAGAAATTGATGCATGTAAATGATTTGGTGTACATACACTCACTGCATCTAACTCTTCACAATTGATAAGCTCGTTATAGTCAGTGTACATATTTACACCATAATTATTGGCAATCTTTTTTGCACGTTTTTTATTACTATCACAAACAGCCACAATCTGTACATATGGGTTTGCTTCATATTCTGGTAAATGACGATGCTGCGCGATGCTTCCACATCCAATAATACCTACCTTTAAAATATTCAAGATCATATCCTCCTTTTGCTTGATTTGAAATTATTATAGAAATTTTTTGATTGAAAAAATATGCTATATATCGTTATGTTTTTATCAAAAGTTGCCTTTTTTTATAAGAAATAAGAAAACTTTTGATAAAAGTGTTATATTGCTAACAAGGAGGTGTAAACGTCTATGACAGAAGGGAATTGTAATAAACATACTGAAGCAATTGAAGAAAAAGTCATTTATCAAAATCCATTACTATTTTTAAAGGTATGGGACATTGTTATGGAAACTTCTTATTATGATCAAATTGAGAGGGCGCCTTGGCATTATCATGAAGAGATTGAGTTTTTAGCAATTATAGAAGGATATTTAGGCATACAAAGTAAAGATAAGTATATTGTTCTTGGCCCTGGAGATGTTTTTATTTTAGGGAAATCTGAGTTGCATCGGTCACATAAACCTGCTGCAGATTCTTTACACTACGTTGTGTTCCAAGTGAATTTAAAACAACACTTTGACCGAAGCATTATACAATATTTACATTGCTTTTCAGAACGAACAAAATCCTTAAATGAGTTAAACTATATTTTTGAACAAAATGAAGTAGTAAAACATGAAGCTTACGCTCTTATTATAGAAATTTTTACAGAATCAAAAAAGAAAATAAACGGATATGAAATCGCTATTAGTGTTGCTATTAAGAAATTACTCTTAATACTATTAAGAAACGACAAACATAACATTTTAAATTATAGTGAACAAGACGACTTGGCTCGTTTAAAACCAGTACTTGATTATGTAGAAGATCATTTAGGAGAAAAGATAACCGTAACCAAAGCATGCGCTTTAATAAATTTAAGCTATCATTATTTCATAAAATACTTTAAAAGAATTATGGGTATTTCCTTTTTTGATTATGTGAATTATAAGCGCATCAAACAAGCAGAAAGTTTATTAATAACAAGCGACCTTAGTATTACAGATGTTGGATGTGAAGTTGGAATTGCAAACATGTCACAGTTTTATAAGTTGTTTAAAAAAGAGAATAACTGTTTACCAAAGGAGTTTAAGCAGCGAATACTAAGCAGTAAACAAGCCACCCTTAAAAGAAATTAATAGCTTGTAAGGGTGGCCTAGTGTGTTGCGAATAGCTTTGTATTTAATTGTTTAATCTCCCCTTCTGCAAGGGGCTGATAAAAAGCGTGTTGTAATCCTTGTATATGCAAGGTCTCTCCTATACATAACAATACTTTACCAGGAAGCAGGTCAAGTAATAGTTCATTATTAATTTGCTTTGCTTGTTTTTCAGTAGAAACATAAATAACTAAGATAGTAGGATTATTTCCAAAACCCCGCATAATAATATCTTTTCCTGATTCTACAAAAGTGTTCCATCTAGCAATTATTCGTTTTAATCGATCTTTTTTATCAGATAACAAGGTAGAGTATACAACGAAATTAAATTTACGTTATTCCCCGCCGTTTACTATAAAACTTAAAGGAGGGGTAAAAACCCCTTTATTAATGGATGGATGCATAATATGCCCTAAAAAGGATGAAGCATAACGCAGGTGGCAAAGTAGGTCTATATCATGCCAATAACGTAGGTGAACATATTTACCATAATTATCAATTCGCTCTGGAGCAAAGAAGAACATATTTCCTTGCCAGTATTTTAAGAGCTTATAACCATTATTGGATAACGTATATGTTTCTTCAAAGATCTCCATATCAAAAATCTCTACTTGCCATTTCTCAATTAGACGATAGTAAAGTAATCTTTGAAGTGCATCATTTATTTTCTTACGTGAATATTTACTTTTGAATAAATATAATAAATGATTGAATCTAACGGACATATGCAAACCAATGAAAGTGAGTAATGCATATTGTTCTTCTGTTAAAAGCTGCTTAAACTTAACTAATTCGTCATAAGAGTGGAATACATAGGTTTTATCCAAATCATGTATCCGATATATTTGAAGTCCTTGTACATCCTCACTTGATAAATGAGGAATAGAAGGGATATAAGTAGACATTTGTTTCTCTATTGTACGCATAATCATCCATTAAAATTGGTAAATTGACGAATTAGATTTTTTACTCTGGCCTTGCGGATAATTTAGGATACGTACGGTTCCTCTTCTATTTTTAGCATCAATATTAAGCAGCTCACATGTAACGATTGTTTGGTTAATTGCATCTTCTGGGGTTGGGTTTGCAAGATTACGGCTCTTTAGTCCTTTAAACTGAATACCTGGTGCAACCTCAACAAAAATCCCAGCAATTGCATCTACACCTACAATTTTACCTATAAAGCGGTCACGGCGTTTATTTAGTTCTAATAACTTCTCCATTGGATCTGTTTCTATTATTTTTTTATTCCCTCTAAACTCATAGCGGCCATTCTTTTCTACTACTTTATCGATGACAAGCTCTACAATATCACCAATTACAATATCATTAGAGCGAACGAATGAATGAGACCATTGTGAATATCCTACTCCTACTGTTACACCATGAACTTCAACTAGAACAGTTTGTGCAGATGGGATATGTCCCGAAACGGTTCCTGTGTATACTTTATTTCCTTCTTGTGTTTCTACTTCTTCATATAGCTTTTTTTGAAGTGCTATTTCTCCTGCTGTGATAGATACAACTGCAAAGTTGCCTTCTTCAGTTTTTTGGAAGTGTTCAATAATAACAGGCTTTGTTCTACCAACTAGCCACTGAGGATTTTTAGGAACATTTATACCTGCTTCTGTAATTGGGCAATATGCTGTTGTATGAGTACCAATTTGCATTGTAAGCACTTGTATACGCTCAGACGTTCCATTTTTAGTAGGGAATAGTTTTTCAGATACCACTGTAACTAAACCTTTCCCTACAGTACGCTCACGTTTCATACGGGCTAATTCTTCTAGTTCATGTTCACGTACTCGCTCGAATTGATTAAAGTTTGTTTCTAACAGTGTGTTAGCTTGTGGATTCTCTGATTCAAAAGCCATTCCAAGTTCTTCTACAGTTTGAGTGTTTGTTTTTTCTTCGGCCATTACATTTTCCTCCTAGAACGTAAAAAAGGACACACCTGTACCGTTGGGATGGTACGTAAGGTGTGTCCTTCACGTAAATTATGATTTATTTATATAGTTGTTAATACAAATATAATGGTATTTTTACTCAAATGCAAGAATAATTTTAAAATCATAAGTTTGATATAGGTTCATACCAAGTCTAGAATTACGCCAATATTGTCTAGACTCTTCCCCTACTTGGCTAATAGCAGTAGAAAATTCCTATTAAAAGGAAATCTAGAATACTTTTTCTAAGCATATTCTGCAATTTGATGCGTATTTACCAAGCTCAGATTAAAATCTAGAATGCAGTCTTTCTAGATTTAATTTGAGGTTTACAAACTATTAATCAAATAAATTGTTTAATTCCTTACTCATTACGTTCGACGTGTTTTGCTTTGGCTTCTCAATATTATTAAGCAGTGACTGCGTAGTGTTATTCTTATTTTTTTGCTGAGATTTTAAGTGCTCTTGGCGTTCTTTGTAGCTCATACGTTTATATTCTGGTTGCTTCTTATCACTTCTTGAAAGATCTTCCCTATTTTTTTCTAAGTTTTCATGAACTGTAATACTAATAGATTCGTAAACTTTTGCTACATCTTCATCAAGCTTATTTTCTTCCGTATGATTAAGCGTTTCTGCGATTGGGATCGTGTTGATTTCTACACATGTTTCGTCTGACTCTGTTTTTGTAACTGGAATTGAAGTAGATTCTATATTTGTTTCTGCAGTTTCTATTATTGGAACGGGAAGTCCATCAGATGGGAATTCTTCTAGCAGTGGTTCAGTCTCATCGGGAATCTTGGAATGAATGATAGAATCCGTATTCCAATCTTGCTCTAGCATAGTAATAGATAATTCTTTGTTTAGTTCTGCTACCTCCATTTTTATTTCATGACATTGGTCCATAAGAGGTAATTCTATATCTACGGTTTCCTCAATATCTTCTTTCACGATTGGTTCTGTTATTGCAGTGCTTATTCTTTCTATATGTGTTTTTTCTGTTATAACTGGCAGTTCGCCATTTCGTTGTAGGGCTTCTATTAATCTTGATGCATGTGTATAACTAATTTTAAATATGTCTTGTAGTACAGATATAGAAGCACTTCCCGATTCTTTTACAAAACTTAAAACATCGTCGTATAGAATATCCTTAAAGAAGCTAGCCTCCTCTTGTACAGTTCCCTTGTCTTCGCTTGGAATCGCTACTTCCTGTGAAATAGTATTGTCAGATGATTGAGTCGTATTAACACTTGGTTCCTCTGGTATATTACTATTATTTGAAATTAAAACTTTACGAGGACTATCCCCTGTGTAAGAACTTACAACTAGATTTTGTTCTAACTTCTCAATATATTGCATAGCCTTCATATAGCCAATCTTGAATTTTCTTTGCAGATGAGATGGTGAGACTTGTTGTGATTCAATAATAAATTCCTTAATTTCTTCATACAACTTATTTTCAGCCTCATCATCAATATCTCCCTGCTGGTTCATAGCTGCAGGATCATTAGGTAGAATTTCATTTTGAGACTTGTGTTCCTTATAATCCTCCAATGATACAACGTGCTGTTGCTCTTCAGTTGTTTCTATAGAGCTATTCTGTTTCATCTCATCCTCTTGTATAGGCGGCAAAGGTTGTATTTTCTTCATGTTCTCTGCGTCTACATGTTTCATAGGATTTGCTTTTGCAATAGATTCATTAATAAGACGAAGACGTTCATTTTCCCAATATTGGCCTGTTCGCTCCTCTACCTGTATGAGTGCATGCACGAATTCTTCTTTAGGTACAAAGTTACTCGTAATTTGTTGGACAGGTTGCACATGGTTGTCTTGTACAATACGAGCTGCACAGATGAATGCACCTTGTCCCATGATATCTCCTGGTGACATAACAACTTCTTTTGCTTTCTGATAGGTTGATCCTAATCGACTAACAGGGTTGTCTTGCATAGGTGAAATACCTTGTTCAGATTCAGCCTCTTTAAATTCTTCTTTCTCACCAAACATATCTGAAAAGATTTTTGCATCATATGGTGTTACATCTCCAAATATCATTTTGTTACGGAATGAGCCTAGTAAGGTAAACATGTATTGCTCTGTGAAGTCGAGAGCTAATTGAGATAGTGTTTGGCTAGCAATTGTGAGAATTACTTTATATTTACGAGATTGTGCAGGGAATTCTTTAAACGGGCGCACAATAAAGTCCGGGAACTTATCGACAATAATATGATGGTAAGGTAAGACGTTTGGTTTCCTACGGAATACGGCATTCTGCATACTAAGTAGAACGAATTTCCCTAATACATTAGAAAGTTCTGCTAATTCCCCTTTTGCAGTATTCGCAAGTAAAATACCACCTTGCTCCAGATGAATATCGAAATCAAAATCGGATTTTCCAAACAAAACACGCCGTATTAAAACGTTTGAAGCTAAATCTTTTAAGATATTACGCAAGCCCTTTACATATTCCTCTTCTCTATCATAATGCATTGGTTGTCCGCGGTATTTTCCTGATTTATAAACGGCCGGTTCTCCTTGGAAATCTGTTTTTTCACAGATAGTATTATTAAACCATTCGTCAATACCTTTTATAATTTGATATTCGTTTTTTTGGTCACGTGAAGCTGCTCCACTTTGAACAAAATCATATAACTTTTCTACCTGTATTTTTAATAGTTTGTGCATACGGTGAACACGCTCTACATCGTCATACATGCTTATTAAATCATCAAAGGTGACATCTTTTTGAGGATTATGCAGTTTTAATAAGTAAATATGTTGCTTAAGGTGGTTACGCTGCGCTTGTTCAAAGAACGCATTGTTAGATTCAGACAAACCTTGAATAACCATTGCGAAAACCTCTGCTACTTTATCAACTGGTCCTCGCAGAATGTTTATATTTTTGGTATCAGGATTAGTTGGATCAATGTAATAAATCGAGCTTGCAGGAATCTTATGTGCTTGTACCAACTTAAATACTTTTTGACATAAATCATTACTCGGTTCAATAACAGTCACACCATGTAAAAATGTTCCTTTTACTTCTTCTGTATCATAATCATTCTTTTTATACGCAGTTTCAAACTTATTTATAAAACGCACCATCCAGTGTAAATCTTGATTTATCATAGGAATAATTAAACTTGATGTTTTACCAGAACCAATTGGACCAATAATGATACCATTTAACGTTCTATCTTTTCCCTTAATCCGGACCATTTCTTTATGCTCAATATGCGGTCCAATTTCTACATCAGGGTATATTTGTTCTTCTTTGCTATTAAACCACTTTTGTAACTTGTGATTTTTATATTCGTATTTTTTTACCCACTTTAATATTTCTTCTCGGTAACGAACAATATGGCCACTATACCAAAGTGTAAACAAAATCATAAATACTGTAGGTAAAAATACAAAAATCATAGTGAGTGTGTGAAAATTCCCTGTTAAAACATGACCTATGGCCTCATACTCACCAAAATTAACATGCTTTGATTTATCCGTAAGATACGGAATAACCTTTGCATGGATCGGAGCAGTTGCAAACCATAAAAATTGAATATCGACTGCAATATGAGAAGCAATCAAAATTATTAATTTCCCATTTTTCACATGCAAAGCAGGAATACGGCTGTAAAACCTAAAGCTGAATTCTCCTAATAGTAAAGAGAAGAACATTAAAATAAGCGGTACATATGTAATTTCTATAGGATAAGACGGTGGTTCAAATGCATAGTAGAGTAACTTGATGTAGTTTACTAAACCGAATCCAAATGAAAGAATAAATCCACTAATTATGCCGATTGTAGTAAATAATGGTATTCTTTGTTTAAATGTCTCCATATAGGCTCACCTACCTCTTATAGATATAATTGAGCTTTATGGTGTAATGTAAAACGATTATGGAGTTCTGGCTTGAATTGTTCCTTTGATTTTTTTAGAAAGAACTTCGCTGCATCTTCGGTTTGTTTTAAATATAAATCAATACTACTTCTTTCACATAGTTGGTCGTATTCTTCTTGAGAAAGTACTGCAATATTCACCTCTATTTTTTTATTTGTTGTCGTTTCAATGATTACATCATACCAATAGTAATTCGGTTTTCCTGGGATTTGTATATCTTGTAGAGAAACATTAAACGTTGCCCCCTCTTCTGTCATATGTTTGAGGACTAGTTCTGGGTTTTTAAACGCTTCTCTAGCAGAGAGCACTCCCCCAGTAATAGTAGTTGCATATTGTAAATCCATTTTGATTTTCCACCTTTCTCCATATAAAAAAAGGCAAGCGACACCCACTGTAAAAACAGCGTGTGTCGCTTGCCTTAAATTCATATGTTCTGATTTGATTGTAGTTTTTATTATATGTTCAATCGCTATTCTAACACCTTAAATAATAAAAATCAATAAAATTGTACAAAAGTATATAAAAAATAAACGATTAATATAGTTCAAGAAGCTTGCGTCTTTTCGGGTGTATGTTATTTGCAGTACGTGCCATGATCTGTTCATCCGTGTCGATAGTAACACTTTCATTTTGGAGCGATAGAAGTAGTACATTGTCATAAGTGTCCATTAAAAGTATATCTCTAGACTTTTTGCGCTTCGGGTAGATCACAACAAGTGGCACCCCTTCATCACCTTCTCTTCTTGAAAACACAACATCGTCTAATCTAGCAATCATTCGGTAATCATTTTCATTCCCAAAAATAAAGAAGAAATCTTGCATAGCATCTTTATCTCTTCTATACGTTCGTCTAAGACCACCATCTATTGTTTCTTTAAAGGTTTGAACTTTTTCAACAAATGCGTAACGCCAATCGGCATCGCCTACTGTACGTTGAGATAAAGGTAAAAGAATATCTTGTTCAAAGTTTTGATTATCATCTATTCCTATAATGATATCTGAAATAACATCTCCAGCTTCTTTCAAAGAGCAGATGTACATATTTAGATTTGGTAGATTCATTAAAAGTTCATGATACTCTCGCATAGAAAATAAAAGATTTTTCATGCGTACGTATGGTGGTTCTGCATCTTCCGCAAGGAACATCGACTTGTCATACATAACAAAAACAACAGTTATATTCTTAGTATTTTTTTGTGCATATTCAATATACTTCCCCACCTTTTCAACTAAGGTAGCATTGGTTTCTTTGCACATATCCATTTCAATGTAAATATTTTTGTCTTGATATGAAATGTGTTCATCGGGAATTAAGAGTAAACCTGCATCTTCAATTTCTGTTTTCTTTTGTTTTTGATGATATGAGCGAATGTCTAGTTCGCACAATATCTTATTCGTATTGGTCTTTTTCGACAATTCTAAAAGTGTTCGAACTAATATTTCACGTGAGCAGAGTGTATGTAGTGAGATAGAAGATGAATATCTACGTTTTGAAGATCCTGCAGGAATCCTTCCTATTTCTTGAAGGTAATCAACCATTCTATCTTTTAAGGAGAATGTCGCACGTCTGGTTATACTATCATCTCTTTTATCAATTTTTTTAGTCAGGATAGCACCATATTTTGAAAAACGATTTAGTTTTGTAAACACACTATCCTCAGAAAAATCCCTACCTTCAAATGCACTATAAAGCTGAGTAATTTGTCGTGTAGTAAGATGTCTTTTGTAATATAAAAATGTAAATACAAATATATCAGCCTCTTTTAAACGAAAAGATTTCTGTGTGCCTTTGCTTGTATATTTATACGTTTTGCTTTTCGTTATATGCAACTCCATAATTCGAATTTATTTTAAATAAATAACAACCATTTCTATATATCTTATTACAGCAAAATTTAGTTGTAAATTATTAAAAGTTTAAACTGAATTTGCGCTAATCTAGATACTAAAACTCGTACGCTGAAGTTTGGATTACTTTTCTTGCTAAAAATATGCTAGAAACATTGATTTATATAGTCTTTTAGTTCTTTTAAAATTGTTCGGACGGAAGACATGTTTTAACCGAACAATTTATTAAAGGATAAAGTATACGAATACAATTGTTAGGACGGCCTAACAATTTATTTAAACTATCACATTATGTAAAGCCGTGTTACACATACAGAAAATATAATAGATATCATACTTATTCCTTGTAGTTTTTATTGTTATTGAAATAGAAAAAGACCGACAAAAATTATATTTGTCGGTCTTTTGTTTAGAATGATAATTTCTTCTTTGCTGGTTGTGAATCGTCAGCAACTTCTACTTCGGGTTCAGCACCAAAATTCAATTTTTTCTTTTTGGGTTTTTCTTCTTGTACTGAATCATCAAATGCAAAAAGTTTATTTAAAACAGCATTTGATTTCTTAGAATTAGCTTGCTCACGTTCTTCTTTAATTCTCGTAATCTCATCAATAATATCACTCACACGTTTTGGCAATGGTAGTCCTGCAACAACTGAATAGAATTTTACTATATCTTCTTCCTTTTTCGTTGTATGTTTATTAACATATGGAGCTATAGGACGTTCATCTACATATGGAGTTCTATCTTTTAAGAAGTTTTCCATTTGGTTAAGGAAAGAGAAGTTATATAATCGACCTGCTCGTAGCGGTGATGTAACGATAGATAGTGCACTCTTTTTAGCGCTTTCTAGCTCTTCTCTTTCTGTATCGTATAAAACACCTTTTTCTAGTGCGTTCCCTAATTGAGTCAAGTAACCTAGCGGGTTTTCAGTGTCTAATTGATTTGATTTTAGTTCTAGTTTTGCTAATGATAAAACGCCTGGTGTATTAATTACTTGGGCAAATTCACTCGCATCAAAATGTGTATCAGAAAACGGTGTAAATGATGAAGTTACTAAGTTAATCTCATGTAATGCATCAGCAATATATTTGTTACTATAGCTAGTATATTCGTTTGCTAAAGCACTTGGATTTTCCTCTTCAAATTTTCTATATAGTTTAGCGTTATCTATTAATACAATTGAGCCAAATGCTTCTTGGTTCATTGCAATACTACGAATGCGTGAAGTTGCGTTTTCTAATACTTTTAAAGCCTCTGCATCACGTGGTAAAGTTAGTAATAATCCAAAATTGTAATCATGTTCATATAGCATTTCAATTGCCTTTAATAGAGCTCCAGTTCCTGTTCCCCCACCAAGACCACAAGTAATCCAAATGAAATCACGATCTTCAAATTCCTGCTTAACCGCTTCGAAAATCTTTGTTTCATGCTTTACAAATGCTTCCTCACCAATCTGTGGATTACGAGCTGCACCCTGCTCATATCCTTCTAACTGTATTTTACGTACATTTCCACCATTTTTAATCTCAATTTTGTTAAAATCTTGACTATTTGTATTAACAAGAATCGCACGATATGGATATTTGTTATTTTTAATTTGAGTTTCTTTATTTGCGCACTCCGCTGCGATTGCGCATCCACCCATACCTAGTCCTAAGAATCCAAATTTTAAACTAATATTTCCTTGGCTTTCGATTTCTGAAAAATTGCCTGCCATATGTATATCCTCCTCAAATATTTATTTTAGTTGTTTTTCTCAACTCGTTTTTCCAATTCCTTAATTAAAACATTTCCTAGATTTGTAACGTCATAAATTCGAACACGTCCTATTGCTTTGAAAGATATTAACCCTGCTCCTTCAAGTCTTGCAGTCATAATATCCAAAGCATATCGCGATGGAAGTATTTTTTTACCCTCATAATCTTTCTCATTCTCAATTTGATATTCTTTATGATATTGGTTGATATAATCCCATAATTTTTCTTTGTTCATTGCACCCTCTGCGTATAGTACACGTAAAGCCCAAATCCCATCATTTAAATTCTCACAGAGTACATCAATAATCTCACTACTACTCATTGATATATTAGACAATAATTTCACACCACCTTTAATAAATAATAAGTTTTATCTATAGATACAAAAAGACAAGATAATTATACGGAATTTAATGCCGTTATAAAAGCCGTAGATACTTCGGTATATATTTCCGAAGTATCGTATATATTAACTATAATACATCTACGAATGATAATCAAGAACCTTATTAAATCAATACTTTAAATACTTCCGTAATAATTACCGTAATTAATATTTAAATTGTTACGTACTTATTGCGGTAATAAATGCAGGGATAAATACGTAACTATTATCAGAGATGCATCTTAATGAGTGAAAATTCATATTAAATTTGTAGCTTGATTCACAGAATTTGGAGGTGTTTTTGTACATAATCAAGTGCTGATCACGCTCACCCGACTAATCACCGCTCGATAACATAGATATTATTGGTATACAGCTAAACAAATGAGTAGTGAACGATTGAGTGCTCAGACTTAAAAACTCATGATATTTTACGGAATCTACAAAGGGGTTCTTTTAGTTTCCATAGAATTTTTATATAATGTATTATAGGACAAGCATCATATAGTTAGGTGGTGAGCAAATGATTGATGAACAGTTAAGCGATGGTTATTATCGAGTATCTGAAGTAGCAACCATGCTTGATATTCCTGAAAGTACTCTTCGTAGATGGTTGAATGATTTTGATGAGTACTTGAACATTAAAAAAGAACGCCAACTTAAATATGTTCATGAGGATAGTATTGATACAGTAAAGAAGATAAAACATTATTATTCTGAGTCAAAGAAAAAGCACGAAATTGTCGGGCTTTTAGATATGGATCCGACGGTTATTCGTAATGTTTATGCTGAAGATGTTGACGGTGATGGTGAACCAAAAGAAACTTCATTAGTGAAAACACAACAGGTCAATCCAGACTTTATAGAAGCTTTGACGGAAAAAATTACTGAAGAAGTTACAGCTAAAGTGACTGAAGAATTAACAAAACAAAACATGGAGTTCTTCGCTGCGGTGGCTAAACAAAGTCAGGATAATTTCGATAGAATTAATAAGCGTTTAGAGGAACGTGACGAAAAGTTAATGAGCACTATACGATTAATACAAGAACAAAAAAGTGCAAATGCTCAGCGACAAGAGACTACTGAGCAAAAAGGCGGCTTTTTCTCAAAGCTTTTTGGAAAAAAATAAAAAGGCTATCATTTGATAGTCTTTTATTTTTTTTATCTTTAATTTCATTTCTAAAGCTTAGTTCATTGATAGACAATAGGATTCATTCATCATGGCACTTAGGTATATTTCGTTTTGTTATTTTACAAAATAAAGCGTTTTCTAATTTTATTTCTTCCAATCTGTGAACTACCCGCCACTTAACGTCCTAATGGACGGTTTGAAGTGAGGGCTTCTCGGTTAGTCGTTACTTTTGATAGCTAACGAATTCGTCCTAAGACAACCGAGCTAACTCCCTCGTTCCAAGGGTTATTTTATTGCTATCTTATACTAACGCTAATAGGCGTATTGTTTCATTTTTGATATTGATAGCTGCGTTATAATCTCTATCGAGATTTACACCACATATACAAGAATATACTCGCTCAGGCAATGACATATTTTTCACATTTCCACAACTGCTACATGTTTTTGTGGAAGGAAACCATTTGTCTATTTTCACAAGTTGTTTGCCTTGTTCGTGTAGTTTATAAGCTAAAAAAGAAGTGAACATACCCCAACTATTGTCAGCGACACTTTTTCCAAAATGAAGTGCTTGCGACATTCCTTTCATATTTAGATCTTCAATAGCTACAACATCAAAATGAGTAGCTAACTCTTTAGACTTATGATGAAGGAAGTTCTTACGTTGGTTCGCTACTTTTTCATGTAACTTAGCTACACGGATACGTTGTTTATACCAACGAATAGAACCTTTTGTTCTTCTTGATAATACTCGTTGTGCCTTTGCTAATCGGTCTAACATTTCACGATAGAACTTAGGATAATTGGCTCTCTCATCCTCAGAACTGACGTATAATTGATCCATCGCAAAGTCTAATCCAACAACTGTTTCTACTTCTTTTTGTACAATCTCTTTTTCGTATTCAGTCAAGATAGACACATAGTATTTACCAGTAGGTGTCATAGAAATCGTACATGACTTGATTATATGGTCTTGTGGTATTTCTCTATGCTGTTTGATACGTACCATTTTCAGTTTTGGCAATTTGATATGACCGTTAAGCAACATAATATTTCCGTTCACTACATTCGTTGTATAAGACTTTCTGTCTTTTTTGCTTTTGAATGTTGGGAAGTCATTTTGACCACTAAAGAAATTCTTATAGGCAGTTTGCAAGTTTAGTTGAGCATTTGCCAATGCTAATGAATCAACTTCTTTTAACCACTCAAATTCTGCTTTGTATTTCGCAGGAGTGGGAAGCTTTTGTTTCTTTAGTTGTTCCTTATCATCTTTGTGTTTTTCATACGCTTCTTTCCGTTCGGCTAACATTCTGTTATACACGAAACGTAAACAACCGAAGGTTTTACGCATAAGATGTGCTTGGTCTCCTGTTGGATACAAACGGAATTTATATGCTTTATTATGCTTTGTCATATCATTTCACCTCACTTTTCACCTTGATTTTCAATATATTTTTTTACTACATCTATTGATGAACCACCAGTAGTTAGTAAGCAAAAACTTCTTGACCAAAACATCTCTTTCCATAGTTTCTTTCTCACTTGTGGAAAGTCTCTCTTGATTAGTCGAGAGCTTGCACTTTTATAAGCATTGATGAATTTTGTCATTTCTGTATTAGGGTGTGCCTTGAACAAAATATGAACATGATCTATATCATGATTCCATTCAACTAATGTGATGTTATAGCTTTCAGATAGTCGAACAAACATATCTTTTGCATAGTCTGACATATCATCATCAAATACATTTCTTCTGTATTTCACGACCAATACAAGGTGATAATACAACGAGAATACTGAATGGTTATTGCTATCTAATTTCATTGATATACCAACCTTTATAATTTATAAGACTGATTATATCAGAGGCAACATAAAATGCAAAACCTTTTGGCTACGCCAAACCGAAATTCATCTCCCACCTACCGTTGGTCTACGCCCTTATACCATTTATTATCACTTTCAGGTCTAGATGGTTTATTGTTATATTCATTAATGTCTCCGTCTGCATTTAGTCATTGAGGATTATTACAAGCATATTTGTAAATGTATTGTCTGGCTTTTTTTAATGAATTAAATTCTCCTAAATTTAACTTAGATTTCGCAACTCTGTACCCATATACGAAATAAGTTGTACCATGTTCTCTTAAAGTTTCGAAAAAAGGTTTTGGTATCGAATCAATTTTCTCTATTTATATCCTGCTATATAATAATAGTTTTATTTTACTTGATTAGTAGAATGAAACCTAAAAAAATAGATTGCCAGCTAAGCAGGTTTATTAAAAATGCATAGTTTTTTTTAACTAAAACTTACATCTATAAACATCCACTCAATCATTCGCTGGTCAGTCACCTCGAAAAAAGAATACGATTGACCGGTGATTGATTGACTGATCGTAAATTCGTTTAATATAATAAAATCAGCCAATCAATCACCAATCAACCTATTAAAAATAATAGTGGGTTCCTTTATATAAGTGACCGGCGATTAATTGAGTGATTATAGGTAGGGAGATGGAAAAGTACCATTTTTACGCTTTAATAGTGAGGTTTTTGTTAATTGAGCGGTAATCAGGTAGATGATCAGCGGATATTTAAGTAGTTCTTACTTGTTTTGAATTGACTTTTGATTGAGCGGCGCTCAATGAGGTGGTTGGGTGGGAGTTTTTCATTCATAGTCACTTAGCAAAGGGCATACTTTTGAAAAATCACCTTGCAACCATGAATGAAACTATATATGATGTAGTTACTTTAATAATTTTGTATTTTTCTAGATATAGATTTATTAACAATTAAATATTTATATAATAAAAAAATAAAATATAATATAGCAAAAAAAAGGTTCATCAGCCCAATGAAATAGCGCCAACTATTTCATTGGGGTATACCGCAAACCCAAATCCCAAAAAAATGTTCCAGGAACTGCGATAAGCAAAGCCAATAAACCCTTTTATTTTGCATGAAATTATAAGATAATTTTACTGTATCTTATGTATTTGTGCAACTTAAAAAGGGGATTCCTTGCGTATTTTTAGGCATTGTTTACCGTGGTTATACAGGTATTACTTTTTTTAGAGAGTAGTATTTTTGTATCCGTGGTATGACAGTGCCTTTTTCTGCTCTTTCGAAAGGAGTTAGCAACATTATGTATACGCAAATGGCTTTTTCCCAACAGAACTTTAAAGTTCATGGGGTTAAGTTTTTTGATGGACTATTAAATATCGTAAAACTAGAAAATGAAAGAAAAGAGTTATCATCTTCAGCTTTAGCTACTTACATCTTGCTTCACTTTGAATGCAATGATATAGGGATGCTACCACGTGAATTTCAAATAATGGATCTTGCTAAGAAAAGTGGGATTCCCTACACAACAATTTATACAGGTTTTCAAGTTTGTTTGGAGCGAAAGCTTGTAAAAGAAACACCTGTTGGAAATCGTACTGTATATGAAATTGTAGAGTATGCATTGTATAACCATACTGCTTCGGAAACTTCAAATATGTCAGGTATAACGCTTTCGTATTTCCGTATTCCATTTCATCTTATCCAAACAATGATACTGAGTAGTCTAGTAAAGGCTCGTGATAATAGGGGAATTATGTTCCTTCTTGATTTAATCAACACTTTTTCAAGAAAAGTGGGTATGGAACATCATAAACATAATATTGATGGGTTCCAGATCACAAGAAGAATGGCTTTCTTAAAAGAAAGATTAAAGCGTAATGCAAAAAAAGTACGACAATACATAGAAATTATAAAACCTATTGTGCAATTTACTGCAATTGACTCTAAAGAGAAAAATTCTAATGAATCACGAATTGCAAGTATAAGAAAACAAGTAAAACAAATCATCATTGAGAAGTTTAGTGTGGTGTTTTCTTCAAACTGCGTAATAGAGAATGATAAAAAAGAATTACATAGACCAGTAGCAAAGTGCAGAAAAGAAGCAGTGTCTCGTTTAAAGCATATGGGACAAGCATTACGAAAAAAAGATAAAGAAAATATTATGACTGCATTTAGACAAGAAATTGTTGATCACGCAATCTATTTACCAACAAATCAAAAACAAAATGAATTACTAATTTACGCAATGACTTATGCATTAGATCAAGTTGAAAGTTGTACGAAAGAGCAAGAAATATTCTCTATACCAGCATTTATGCGTGTACAGTTTAGAGATTCCTGGACGGATTTTAAAGAAAAAAGCTTATCTGTAGAAGAAAGACACGATACAAGGATAAATTATTATAAGCAAAATGGTATTTATCCTGACTTTGTGTAATTTTAAAAAAAATAAATACAGCAGCCCTTGTTAAAAAATCACTTGAAAGCAAGGGTTATTTGGCATGTTCTGTACTTTGAAGACATGCTTTTTTATTTAGGAAAATGTTTCTACGAGCATTTTTACGCAAGTATATAAGCTGTTAATGCTGCGTTTGAATACGATTCAGTTTGTTTATAATTCGATTCAATACTTGTGATTATCATAATAATATTATTATAGACTTGTGAATTCTGAGTAATATGGCATTTAACTTCTTAATTTGTGATTTATATTATGTAAGACTTGTTTGTATTGGGGATATTACGATAGGGAATTTATCTTAAAAGCAAGGAACGTATGTAATACAAGGTTTTAGAGGTATTTGCTGAATCTCTTTATAATTAATAATTGAGTTTAGTTATATATATTTCTTGTTGTTTGTATATAAAATACTTGTGATTATTTATATTTAATTACTTGTATTTTTTTAGATTAGATACATAGAAAAATAGAAAGAAGGAATAAATATAAGTTTCCAAGGGGGTAATTAATCTATTGACTTTTAAAATTCATAGAGGTATTCTTATACGTGAACAACAATTAATTAAGATAAATATAAAAATTAATAGATTTAATTTCTAGCTAAACGGACACACCGAAGGCACATAACCTGCCATCGGTGTGTCTTTTTTTGTATAAATATCAAAAAAAGGGAGAATTTGAACTATGAATGAAATTGTAAACATGAGTAAAGAGAGATTTACAAAGTATTGTGAGGACAATGCAGCATTTGAGGAGAATATTAGTCGCATTATTAATCACTACTTTTTATTACTAGGGAATAAAGCAAATATATTACAAGAAAGAGAATTTAATAACGAAATTGAAGAAAAAACGTTTAAAAATAATGTAAAGCGTTTTGAAACTCTATTTCCTGCAGCTATTAAGAATGCATTTTTAAAAGGGTATCAATTATGTCTAGAGTTTATACATCATCCTGAAACACAAATACCTGAGAAGTTATATAATGATCCGAATTTTATAAAGGACATTCCTTTTGCCTTAGCAAATGCATCCGAATATGAATTGTACGAAATCATTCGAACAGATGAAACACAGGAATTTAGTGTGTTTGCTATACGAACATATGAGGGAATTCGTCCATTATTAGAACAAGTATTTTGTGAAGTTGCATACAGTGGTGCTGAATATGCTTTTGAACATGAACGATTAGAAAGAGGATTTGAATTAGTGAAAGGTGATACCACTTTATTAACCAAAGTTCCTGTAGATCGTTTCTTTTCAATTACGCCTTCTGTAAACGGAGTTGTTGTGCATGCGGAAGAGCATTGCGAGATTTGGACTTTAAATTGGAATAGCAAAGTAACCATTGATAATCCTTTTATTGAGGTTGCTGAGGTTACATTTATTCATCAAACAAAGGATATGATTCAAAAAAACATTGAAGATGGTGTTTTATACTACAGCTTTCTTTATCTTGATACACCTTTACATGAGATACAAGATCGATTAGAAATACGAGTAAAACTAAATTCTGATTTTGGAGCTCCACGTCCAATGGAACAAGTTGAAATGGAGTATATTCTGAATGAGATTATTGGGAAGGTTCATCTTCAGGCGCAAATTCCAATTGAAAACATGATTTTAACCCAACGTTAGAGTTTGTAGGAGGTTCACTATGGTAAAAAAAATCGTTTTAGCTATTAGCGATACTGTATATACGGCATATTTACGTGAGGTTTTCTGGAAAAATGTGTTTAGCGGAAAGACGTAGAAAAAATGGATGGATCAAAATTTAACAAAATCGTTAATAAAATAACAAAAAGTGGAGGGTAAATACATAAACATGAATAATAGTAATATACATAAATCAAGTTATATCATACTTATATATTTTATAATGACTCAATTTGTTGGAATTATAGGTGTACAATTGCTAGCGAAGACGGGCTGGTATGATATTCAGGGAAACCAGCAGCAAGCAATCCAACAACTTCTTGTGCATTGGGAACTAATTGGATTTTCACTTACATTAATAATCATTTTTCTTATATATAGTAAAGAACTAATGAATGATCCCAAGTTATCGATTAAATTATCAAGAAATTCATTTGTATGGATTTTAGTTGGGATCATAGTAGTATTTCTTGCGCAGATGGTTGGTAGTGTTTTAGATAAGAGTGTATTTCAGTTAACTACGCAATCAGCAAATACGTCTAGTACAGTCGCTGCTGCAGCAATATCTCCTGTGGCACTTGTTTCAATTGTTCTTTTTGCACCTTTAGTAGAAGAGTTTGTTTTTCGTTATGCGGCCATAAACATTTTAATGTCTAAGTTTAAGCAAACTTGGAGCATACTAATAAGCGCATTGTTCTTTTCTATCATGCATTTTGATTTTCCGTTTATATTTGGATATTTTTTAATTGGAGTTATACTGGCTTTAGTATATGTGCGTACTAATAAGTTACTAGTATCATTTGTTGTTCATGCTAGTATGAACTTAATTGTTGTTATACTTCAGATTTCTTGATGAAAAAGCAATGGATTCGCGTAACTTACTAGTGATTTAGTTTTTTGTTTAAGAATTTTAAAATTATGGTAAGATTAATATGACTACATTTGAAAATGTGGGTTCAAGTTGCTGTATTGACTGGATTGCACACAAAAAAACCAATTCCATTACACGGGAATTGGTTTTTTTGGTGTGTGTTTTGTTAGCATAATGTTTGACGGCCTAAAGGAGAATTGTTTCTTTGTAGTTTAGTAGGGGTACAGCCACATCGCTATCAAGCTAAGAAAAGCAAATACCCCAAAACGAGAAAATTGCCATCTCCAGGTGAAAATGTACAATTTTTTGTTCAAGGGGTGCTGCAAAATTTTAACTTGATGGAGATGTGGCGAGACCACTTTAATGTTTGATGTTTTAATTTCTGAATAATTGAATATTATTTTATCAAGTTTATTAAACTAACATTATTTGTAAAATGTGTTAAGTTTGTTGTGTAAGATATAAAAATATTTGAGGGGGAATTTGTATGTTTAAGAAATTAGTAGTTGGAGCATTAGCGACTGGTATTATGTTATCTGGTGCAGGTGGAGCGATGGCTGCAACACCTAACACTGAAAGTCCGAAGCAAGAAAAGGTTACTAGAGCAGCGGCAGCGGGAACTCTTTGGATGTTAAAACCAGGGTATTTTTCTAAAGCTTCGGTACCAAGCACAATCAAAGAATATGGTATCACATGGTACTTGAAAAAGGTATATCAAGAACCGAATAAAACATGGACAGGCTATTTTGAAGACAAGCGTTAATTAATTAACGCTATTTATAATAAAAAGTCTCTTATATTGAAAGTTAAATAATTATAACTAAGGAGCGATATTTATGAGTAAAATGTTCACTAAATTATCTTCACTAGCTTTAGCTGCAGCTGTTGTAACTAGTGGATTTAGCGTTAATGTCAGCGCTGCTGAATTAGAATCGCAAGGACTAGATTCTAATGAATTTAAAAATGCAGTACTCTATGAAACACAAAAAAATGTAGGTGTAAATGATGTAAGACCAGGCGTAGGAGTTCCAAACGGAATTGTACTTTATGGTACATCAAAACCAGATTCGATTTGGAATCTTTCTACGCAAGGTGGATATGGTATTGAAGGAAGCTCAAACGGTGCTACCTTATACACAAATTACTTATTCACAGGAAAAAGTTCATTTACAATTAAGATAAGAAATAATGATAACATTTCATTGAAATTTAAACTCAAGCGAAAAGACCTTATTTTTGATAATACAATAGGTTCATACGAAATATCAGCAGGTAAAGATGGTACAGTTACTGTGTCAGTTGATAAGTCTTCTAACTATTATCTTGAATTTACTGGACCAAATAAATTTAGAGGAACTATCAATTAAAGACCTTTTTCCAATATGAATACAACTCAATTGAAAGCTATTACAATTTTTGCTATGATGATTGCTCATATTGGGGTATAGCAACATCACCAGCAAGCTAAGAATACAAATACCTCCAAAACGAAAAATAAAAGTCTTTTATAGCAATGAAGTTCATTTTTATCATTTTTGGGGGAATCTGCACTGTTAGGTTGATAGACATATGGTGGGACCCCATATAGGCCTTATCTTTTCTATAGGAAGATGAGGCTTTTTTATGCATAAAGAAAAGACACCACAAGGTGCCTTTCTCTGACTTGAACCACTTTATTTTTATAACACCATTTTACAACCACAAATATATCTTTAATCTTTCATATAATATTTTATCACTTTTTTCAGTTAATTGCATGTACTGATGAAAAATAGTCTATTTCTTGTAAACTCCTTTTCTCCATAACCACTCAATAGGACCATAGCGGAAATATTTACTCCAAATTTTGCTGAATATAATTTGTACAAATATAATTAAAAGCCCAAAGATACATAGTTGCCAGTAATATACGTGTGAGACATCTTTAAAGTACAAAGAAAGAATGACAAGAGTTAGTATACTTTGGCTAATGTAATTCGTTAAAGCATATTTACCTACGTTCATAAAGGGCTGCAGCCACTCTATATATTTTTTATTCTCACAAACTCTAAGTAGGGTACAAATATAGAATATAGCTAGCGTTTTCCCTCCAAATAGAATCCATAGTTGTATATCCTGAGAGTAATAGACATTCGTTTTTATAAAGTAGTAGATAATAGGATAAGAGAGAAGACATGAAATACATAACGAACTCCACTGTAAAAATCTAATTTGCTGTATTAATTCTGGTACCCTTTTAAAAATATTTTTCTTGCCAGCCCATAAACCGATTAAAAATAACCCTATATATTCCGGAATTCCTATTAGTAGTTGCTGAAATTCCTGAGTCATTAGAAAGAAAAGACGTGCTTTTACTTGATGTGAATAATGTGTAAATAAATTTACCGTGTGATTGGTAGTGTTGCCTGTAAACATATATTGATAGTAGTTTGGCACTTCTGGAATAGAAGAACTTGTTCGTAAAAATACAATAATATGTAATACATAACTAACTAGTAGGAAACTACAACCAGCTATAAAAATAAGCTTAGTAGATCGCTTATAAAAGAATAATAGAATAAATCCAGCTAAAGCATACGCATGTAAAATATCTCCGTACCATAGAAAGGTGAAGTGGAGTAAACCGAAGACTAGTAAGATACACAGTCTCCGTATAAATAATCTATACATGGGATATCCTTTTGCTTCTGTATTTTTCATAAAGATGTAAAATCCTACTCCAAATAAGAATGCGAAAATAGTATAGAACTTTGATTGAATAAATAAATCTACTAAAAAGCGAATTACTTTATCTATACCAATATAACCCGCTTGATTAAAGGGATCTAGTCCCGTCATAGTGGGTAGATTCGCAAACAGGATACATAGTATGGCTATACCTCTTATTATGTCTAAAGAATGAATACGGGCGTTTTGTGGCATGTTAATTCTCCTTTCTTACAAAGAAAAACGAGCACTATACTAGCTAGCGCTCGAATTACGTCTTGCAAAGAAACCATCATATGTAGCAGTTGAAACGGCTCCTTCTAGACGTTCAACTTCTTCACCTCTGTTATAAGCTACGACAACTGGAGTACCTGGAATGTCGAACTCTTGAAAGGCGCTTTGATTTTCTGGTGTAGAGATATCAATACGATAAATGGTTCTATCATGCTTTTTCGACATACTATTGATATCTGGCGCAGCCTTTTTACAATAATGACAGGTTGGTTGATCGTAATACACAATGAATTCTTCATGGGATTTTATTTTTTGCTTTAATTCTTCTTTTGAAATATCTTTTATATTCTCAGGTGCTCCTTTTACATCTGCAGCAGATACAATTGTTTTTTCTGGTGCTATAGTTTCTGTTTTGACTGATTCATTCTTAGTTAAAGTAAAGATCGCGATACAAGCAACGCATAAAGTTGTAAGAACTGCTCCAATTTTGTAGACCTTTTTCATAGTAAATTCCTCCTTAAAATAAAAAAAGGACAAACCTCGCCCGAGTTAACAGGGCGTAAGGTTTGTCCTTCACGCTACGTACAATAGAGTATAAACAATGGAAACAAATTTTCTATTTATATAATAACATAATATTCATATATAATGCTATAAGAATTTTAAAAGAAAAACAAAGGAATAGCTTAATTATATAATTTCATGTACCAGATTGCATATACAAAATAATAAATAGCACAATAAGGGGGCTCTCCATGTTGTATCCAACTGTTAGGAACAATATTCCCCTCCATTAAGCATAAAATCATCCAACAAACATATCTCAAAAATTGTGTGTACTTATGAAGTGTGGCTTAAGTACATTTTGGTACCCTTTGAAGTAGTTTATGGTGTGAAAATTATATTTTATCTAAGGGTGTACTTTTACAGATATACATAAATCTATAAAAAATATATTTGTAAATAGTGATTTCACACCTTACGGATGTCTGTATATTTTTAAACATTCACGGACAGATTTGCTACAATAATCATCATGTTTCCTTCATAACTGGTTTGCCCCCCATATTACACCTTATTTTATTAACTCCTTTTAAATCTTATAAAAACTCCTATTTGTATAAAATATTACATTTAACGACTTAAAAAATTTTAAAAATACCATAAATCCATAAAATTTACCATAAATTATCTAGTTAACTTCTTAATATTTTATGAAGTAAGTAACATTTGTCTAAATTTAGCATAAAGGAGAAAGGAGATGTTTCAATTTTTCTTTGTTACTTACAGATCATTTATATACAGAACGTATTCTAATGAAAAGGAGGGCAAAGGAGGAAAAGTTATGAAAAAAAACATATCAATATTTTTAACAATTCTTTTATTCTTACAGTTATTTTCACCAGGATTAATCTCTCTGGCTGCATCACCTGTCAAAAATATAGAACATAAATTACAAACAAAAGAAACAGCTAGTATGTGTTTGAGGGAACATGAAGGACAAATAAATTTCCAGTGGCCGCTTAATAAAAAGAAGGTAGATTTCGTTATTGTGCAAGATGCTAGTGGGAGTTTTAAAGGTTCTATAGGAAGTGTAAAAAGTGCATTGAAAAAAATTGTAGATCAACTTGATCCACAAAATGATCGTGTTATGGTGACAAGTTATCAAGATTATAAGGGGTTTAAAGGGATATATGGTCAATTATTAAACAATAGTGGGCCAGGGGTCAAAACAATTTTACAATCTGGATTAACTCATAATCTAGGGGCAGCAAAGCAAGGGATTGATAGAATTAATCCTAATAGCGGTACCCCAACTGCCAGTGGTTTAGAATTTGCTTTACAGCAATATGAGAGAGAAAAAGGAGCAGATGATCCAAATCGTGAAACAATCTTCTTACTCGTAACAGATGGCGTTGCAAATGTTCAAACAGATGGATATATTCATAAAATGTCAAATCAAGTAAGTGATTGGTCAGGACGAGCTTGGTCTTCTGAGTATGCACAAGATTACAAGGGAGCTTTAGGAGAGGTTAAGGAGAAAGGGCTAAACATAAAAAATAAAGGATACAAATTAGTCACTGCTTTTTGGGAAAATAAAGAAACCTTAGCAGCAGCAGATCAGTATTATGATAAATATGACCGTGAGGTTGGTCCCTACTCAAGAAATATACTTGAAAGCATGGCAACGAAACCAGAATGGTTTGTGTTATCAAATAATATTGAAGAATTCTCTAAAAAGTTAATTGAAACAGTAACTCAAGTTACAAAAAAAGAAAAAGATAAAATGATTTTGGATATCTATAAAAATCTGCAAGTAGATGATGTAAAAGTATCTGGGCCAAATGGTATGACTACAAAACCTGTGATCAATAATAATCAAATTACTTGGGATTTAGAGGGACAACCAGAAGGGAATTACATAATTACTTATAAGGTGAAAGAAACAACACCTCAGTTAAATGAGTTTAATGTTGCTGGAGGCTATTTTATCTCATATGATGAGAAGTTTGAAATTCCCGTTGTAAAGGCACAAGGTAATCCCAATGCATCTAATTGTTCAACTGATATAACGAAAAAGGTTTCAGATTCAGATGAAAAATTGGTGAAGGCAGCATCGTTAAAAGCATTAGATGAAAAATTTACATACGATGTGAATTTTAATTTTGAATACGATGTAGCAAAAAATCAAGAGATTATTTTGCAAGATGATTTAGAAGATATTTTAGATATTCTTGATACAAAATTAATAAATAAAAATGGCGAGGAAATTGCAGTAAAACCTGTGATAGATAAAGAGAAATCTAGTGTTATCTACAAAATCCCACAAAAAAATGGATCCTATGATTATCTGGCAGGACAACAATATAAATTAACCATCACAGCCAAAATTAGACCAGGAACAAATATCGAAATTTTGAAACAGTTTATCTCAAAAGGTGGTATTCCAAATACAGCACAGATGATATTAGATAACAAGCCATTGGAATCTAATAAAGTTACAGTAACTCCACCAATTGAAGAACCAAAAGTTAAAAAAACAGTTTCAGATCAGGATGAAACTGATGTAGAGAAAGCTACTCTATTAGATAGAAAAGAAAAATTTACTTGGAATGTAAAATATGAATTTGGGAATACCCCAAGTGCTTATGATTCCATTGTATTACAAGATGATCTAGAAGACATTTTAGATATCGTTGATGTAAAGGTTGTCAACAAAAAGGGTGAAACAATAAAAATTGAACCAAAGATTGATCAAATTTCAAAAAAGGTAACTATAGAACTTCCAAAAAAAGACGGAAGTTATACCTATTTAACAGATGAAATCTATACAATGCACATTACCTCAAAAATTGCAGATAGTGCATCAAATGAAGAAATTGCAAAATACATTGCTAAGGATGGAATTCCAAACAAAGCAGAACTTTTATCAGATCATAAACCGACAATTTCTAACGAGGTATATGTAAAACCACCAACAGAAAAACCAAAGGTAAACAAAACGGTTTCAGACCAAGATGAAAAAGAAGTAGAAAAAGCAATTTTAAAGGGAAAAGATGAAAAGTTTACATGGAATGTAGATTACAAGTTTGGAAATGATACAGCGAAACTAGAAAAGGTTGTATTGCAAGATGATTTAGAAGACATTCTTGATATTTTAGAAGTGAAACTGGTTAATGCACAAGGAAAGGCAATTGAAGTTACACCTAAAATTGATGAGAAAACCAAACGAGTAACGATTGAACTTCCAAAGAAAGATGACAGTTATGCGTATTTAGCGGGACAAACATATACAATGTACATCAAATCTAAAATTACGGATACGGCATCTATTGAAGAAATTGCAAGGTATATCGCCAATGGTGGGATACCAAACAAAGCGGAACTATTGTTTGATAATAATCCCACAGCCTCGAATGAAGCTAAAGTAGTACCACCAACAGAAAAACCAAAGGTAAGCAAAACAGTTTCAGATCAGGATGAAAAAGAAGTAGAAAAAGCAATTTTAAAGGGAAAAGATGAGGAGTTTACATGGAACGTAGACTACAAGTTTGGAAATGATACAGCGAAACTAGAAAAGGTTGTATTGCAAGATGACTTAGAAGACATTCTTGATATTTTAGAAGTGAAACTGGTCGATGCACAAGGGAAGACAAGCGAAGTTACACCTAAAATTGATGAGAAAACTAAACGAATAGTGATGGAACTTCCAAAGAAAGATGGCAGTTATGCGTATTTAGCGGGACAAACATATACAATGTATATTAAATCGAAAATTGCAAGTTCTGCATCTACTGAAGAAATTACAAAGTATGTAGAAAAAGGTGGAATTCCAAACAAAGCAAAGTTATTGTTTGATAATACTCCAACGACTTCTAATGAAGTTAAAGTAGTACCACCAATTGGGAAGGTTGAGCTTGAAAAAATTGATGCGAAAAATTCAGATGTAAAATTGGAAAATGCGGTGTTTCAAATTTTAGATAAAGATGGTAAAGAGGTTGGAATTTTAACAACTGACAAAAATGGAAAAGCAATTTCTGGACCATTATTATTTGGAACCTACAAAATTAAAGAGATAAAAGCGCCGAATGGATATATGTTACTAAGAGATCCAATTGAAGTACAAATAACATCCAAAACTCCAATACAAAAGATACAAGTAGCAAATGAAAAAAGTGATTGGAATATACCTGAGACTGGCGGAATCGGGACAACAATCTTTTATGCGATTGGCGTAACACTAATGATAATTGCAACTATTGTATTTTTCCGAAAAAGAAAGAGTTATTAATAATTTTACAAGGGAGAAAAAACTATGAAAAAATTATTTAGTATATTATTAGCATTTGCATTAATGTTTTCTGCATTACCTAATTTTTTAGTAAATGCAGCATCAAAAGATAAGGGTTCTTTAACAATTCATAAGTATGAACAAGAAAAAGCTCCAGATGTAGGTTTAAATAGCAATGGTTCAACAGATCAAGAAGTACCTACGGATGCCAAGCCATTAGCGGGTGTAACATTTGAGATTAAACAAATTGCTTCTTTTGAGAAAATTACAAGTGATGGAAAGATTGTAAAGGAAAATGTAAAACCTGTAGATAATGCGAAACCAATTCAGTTAACAACAAATGAAAAAGGTGAAGCTGTATTTAAAGACTTACCATTAGGACGTTATGAAGTAAAGGAAATTGCAGGACCACCACATGTAAACTTAAATCCAAATACGTATACAGTGGATATTCCAATGACAAGTGCAAATGGTGATGTATTAAACTATGATGTTCATATTTACCCAAAGAATGAAATTAAGCGCGGTGCTGTAGAATTAACAAAAACAGGTGCAAAGGATAAAACACTAGCAGGTGCGGAATTCTCATTATTTAAAGAAGATGGTACAGAAATTCAAAAAAATCTAGTAACAGGTGCGGATGGTAAAATTCGTGTACAAGGATTAGCATATGGTAAGTACTACTTCCAAGAAACAAAAGCACCGACTGGATATGTTTTAGATCCAACAAAATATGAATTTTTCATTAAAGAATCAGGTACTATTAGCCCTGATGGATCAAGTAAATCTGGGGTTGTTGTAGAAGTTAAAGTGAAAAACTACGAAGAGCCAGAAATTGATAAAAAAATCAATGGTGATTTAGAAACATTACCAATTAATCCAAAGAAAGATTACACATATGATATTAAAACATTAATTCCAGAGGATATTAAAGATTATAAAAAATATGTTGTAACAGATACATTAGATAATCGATTGATGATTCAAGGTAAACCAATTGTAAAAATTGATGGTGTAGAAGTAGATGCAAGTGTAGTAGAAGTAGTTGTAGAAGGTCAAAAGGTAACAGCTACAGTAAAAGACTTTACTAAATTAGATGGCAAAAAACAATTACATTTACAAATTACATCACAAATTAAAGAAGGGGTACCAGCTGGAACGGAGATTCCAAATACAGCGAAAGTTGATTTTACAAATAACCATGATGTAACGAAAGAAAAAGAAACAAAACCAGTTATTGTAGTTCCAACAATAGGTAATATTGCCTTAACAAAAGTTGATGGTGAAGATCATACTAAAACATTACAAGGCGCGGAATTTGAATTACGTGACAAAAACGGTAAAGTAGTCGTAGTAGAAGGTAAAGAAGTGAAAGGTGTATCAGATGCAAATGGTGTGATTCACTGGAACAATATTCCTTATGGAGAATACCAAATTGTTGAGACTAAAGCACCTATCTATACAAAAGAAGATGGCACAACAGGTTCATACCAATTATTAAAAGATCCAATTGATGTCACAATAGATGCAAACAATCAGACAATCAAATTAACTGTAGAGAATCATAAGAGTGGTTGGAATTTACCGTCTACAGGTGGTATGGGCACAATCCTCTTTACTACAGTGGGTCTTTTATTAATGGCTGCAGCAGTATTTATCTTTATTAGAAGAAAGACTGTAAACCAATAAGTTTTAAAAAAATATAATGTTTGATGTAAAAAGGGGAGAAGCGAATGCTTTCCTCTTTTTCATATTTTAATAGGTAAAGGAGTTACTATGAAACGAAATGTTATCTTTGGCTGTATTTTTGTATTAGGACTAGGGATTTTCTTATATCCAACGATCAGCAACTGGTTCGCAACTCAAACACATTACTCACAGGTTAGTTCTTATGATGCCAAAGTAAAAGCTTTGCAAAAGGGAGAGCTGGAACGCAGGGAAAAGGAAGCAAAGGAGTATAATAAGAACGTACAAAATTCTACTCAAACATTTGCAGATCCATTTGCAGAAAAAGAAAAGACTGGTGGGAAATCCTATGCTGATGCACTTAACATAGGAGATGTGATGGGATATGTCGAAATTCCTAAAATTAAGGTGAAACTACCTATCTATCAAGGGACTTCGGAAGAAGTATTAAGTCGTGGGGTAGGACATTTAGATAAATCCTCCTTACCTGTGGGTGGAGCAGGCACACATACTGTATTAACAGGGCATCGAGGCCTACCTTCAGCAATATTATTTACAGATTTAGATAAAATGAAGGAGTCAGATGTATTTTATATTCATTCTTTAGGGAAGATTCTCGCGTATCAAGTAAATCAAATTAAAGTGGTATTACCAAGTGAGATAGAGGATTTACTGATTGTAAATGATCAGGATTACGCCACATTACTGACTTGTACGCCATATGGTGTAAATACGCATCGATTATTAGTGAGAGGGCATCGGATTCCATATGAAGTGACAGAAAAAGAAAAACCAAAAGAAAATCGTTCAGAATCCTCTGTTTTAGAAAATGGGGAGATCATTGGTATAATCGGTATTTTGTTTATTAGTGTCGTTTTAATCTTAATGAGAAGAAGGAAGGAGAAATTAGAAAAATATTAAGTATTCAATAAAAGAAGGTTCATAACAGTAACATAGGAGTAGACAAGAGAGATGAAAAAGTTAATTGAAGAGGATTTTTAATTTTAATATAGAATAATAGGAGGGCTTGAACGGATTATAATAAAATATATTAATATAAAATTAACCCTCCCAGGAAACTGGGAGGGAAATTGTAATATCCCAATGTTTTTGAAAGTGTATTAAGAGAAGTGGTAGTTGTATCCGTGTTCACAGGAAATTCCCACTACAAATAAGATGCAAGGTCGTGAAGTGAGAGAAGTTTAAAGTACAGTATGTTTTTCACGATATTGCTTAGGGGTCATACTTGTAAATCTTTTAAAAACTTTTATAAAATAACTTTGATCATGGAAATTTAACATATGACAAATTGTAGAGACAGGATATTGGGTCAAGGTTAATATTCTTTTTGCCTCTTCTATTCGCTCTCTTTGGATATACTGTTTTAATGTAATTCCAACTGCTTTTTTAAAGATATCTGATAGGTAACTCGGATTTATTTGTATATAATTTGCAAGAGCATTAACAGTGATATCATTATAAATATTTCTAGCAATATAATCTAAACACATATTTATCTTCTTAGAATATTGTTTTTCATTATATTCTTTCACATAATCTGCAAATGTACATAAAGCCTCTTCAATTAGCCGGTTTACAGCATATATGTTATCTATTTGTTCAATCTTTTGTATATAGAGATCACTAAGTGAAAAGGCAATTTCAGAAGGAAGATTCCCTTTGATTGCATATCGAGTAGCTAACGTAATGGCAATAATTCCGTTGTTTTTTTGGTTTCTCAGTTGATTTGTTTTGGATAATATACCCGCATTTTCTTGAGGAAAGGAGTAGGCGTATTTTATGAGCTTTTCTTTATTTCCCTCTGTAATAGCTGAGAAAAACTGTTCTTCTAATGTTATATTGTAGTCATTAGAATGATTTTGCCTTTTTGCCGAAATATATATGTCAAGGTCTAAAGATGGATAAGATGATTCATTTAGTATCTTATTTTTTTCCCAAAAGGTATGCATATCTAACTTTTCATTAAAAATTATGTAATGTAGCAAAAGACCTATATGAATAAAAAGGAGTTTATTATACACAGGTACAGAATCAAAGTAAGCAGTGATATCTTTTATGGTAATATCTGAATTAAATATGTGAATAAGCTGCATAACCATATCTTGTGATATTTTTTTTTCTATAGAAGGTCCTACAACTAAAGTTCCTTTTATAGATTCTTGATTATTTATACGAATGAAAATAAAATTTTCTAGACAACGATTAGTCCTGAGAATAGGAAAGTTATCTAGTTTATTTTTCTCAGAGGATATATCTAGATAATCCTCTTTGCAAGAGTAAAGAGGATTATAATTCGCTTCATTTTTATATTCAAATAATATACGATTACTTGGGGTTAAAAAATGAATTGGTATTGAAAATGATTGATGTATAAGATCGCAGACGTATTTTAAATCAATGGATGTAGCCATAATAATCCTCCTGTAATAATTTCTATTATAAGTAAATAATTGCCTTAAA